>JAIQFV010000007.1 GCA_020073085.1 Terriglobia bacterium
TTCAGGCCTCGAAGTCTGGCAGGTGTGCAAAATTGATGGGCAGTGGAAGATCTTGTCCGTTGCCTGGACGATCTATCCATAGTCACAGCTGACAGCCAACAGCGCTCCAGAGAACAAGGCGAGCTTATGCCTGGTGATTGCGCCGGACCGCTGAAGAAAAGTGAAATCGGACTGAAATCAGTGAAATCTGGGACAGACGGAAATGACCCCAACTGATTCGTCCCAAGTCCACGTCGGGAAATTCGCCTTTCTGTGATTCTGTGATTTCGAACCGAGAGGAGCGTCTTCATGGAGACTTTATTTCAAGATATTCGCTATGGTTTGCGCATGCTGGTCGAGAAGCCCACATTCACGATCGTGGCTGTCCTGACGCTGGCTCTGGGCGTGGGAGCCAACACGGCCATTTTCAGCATCGTGAACGCCGTGCTGCTCCGTTCTCTTCCGTTCCCCGACCCCGACCGTCTCGTAAGGATCTACTTTAACAACCCAGGGGTAGGATTGCGGGGCGTTCGGTTTTCCGTTCCGGAATTCGACGATCTTAGAACGCAGACGGATGTGTTCGAAGATGTGAGTGTCATCGTTTCGGGCCCCACAAACCTGACCGGTGCCGAACAGCCCGAACATTTGGAAATGGTCGAGGTTTCTCCCAACTATTTTTCCATGCTCGGCGCCACTCCCGAACTAGGACGCTTATTTGGTCACCAGGACTTCGCGCTCGGTTTCGCGCCCGTGGTCGTGATCAGCGATGCCTTGTGGCGCCGATCTTATGGGGCTGATCCTGGCGTCCTCGGCCGCAGCCTCCGCCTCGATAACGATCTATACACCATTGTAGGTGTACTTTCTCCCGGATTTCGCCACCCCGGACCGACCATTCCAGCCGTGGAGGTGTGGATTACCTGCGGATTCAGTGGCGATCCGTACCCAGCGCCGGCGCGTGGCCTGCGCATACTACCAGGGGCAATCGGTCGTCTCAAACCGGGCCTCACCCTAGCGCAAGCTCAGGCGCGGCTTGATGCCCTGACTGCTAATTTGCGTCGCGAATTTGCGAATGATTACCCTCCGCAAGCCAAATGGACGATTGAGATTGTGCCGTTGCAGCAATCGTTGGTGGGTAAGGTTCGGCCGATGCTGGTCGTGTTGATGGCTGCCGTAATCTTAATCGTTTTCGTCGTGTCTCTAAACATTGGCAGCCTGCTTCTGGCGCGCGCCTCTGGACGACAGCAAGAGATGGCAGTGCGCTCGGCGATGGGAGCGAGCGGGGGCAGAATGATTCGGCAGATGCTCACCGAATCGCTGTTGCTGGCTTTCATCGGGGGAATCGCAGGGCTCACGACGGCGGCGATTACGCTGAAAATCGTCTTGCGATTTGTGCCTGCGAATCTTCCGCGGCTGGGCGAAGTAAACATTGATTGGCGGGTGCTGGGATTTGCGTTACTGATTTCGGTCGCGACCGGGCTACTGTTTGGCCTGGCTCCCGCGATTCATTCCTCGAAGGCGGGACTTGCGAGCACGATGCGCGAGGGCTCGCGCGGCTCGGGCTACAGTGCGAAGGCCGGGCGCATGCGCGATGCGCTGATGGTGTCGCAGCTGGCTTTTGCGGTAGTGCTGATGGTCGGCGCGGGGCTCTTATTGGAAACACTGCGCGATTTGTTGCGGCAGAATCCGGGCTTCAATCCATCGCAAGTGGTCACGGCGAATATCTATCTGCCGCACCCAAATAATCCGCAGCTCGATCCATATCTCACCTTCGCGCAGCAGATTCCGTTTAATCGCGAACTGCTGCGGCGCGCGAACGCGATTCCCGGCGTGGAGTTGGCGGCGATTACGTCCAATTTGCCGGCCGCCGACACAATTAACAGCGATTCGGCGGCCTACGGCGCCACGAATCACAATTCGCTGGCCATCGAAGACCGGCCCACGGAATCCTCGGGAGATTTGAGCGCCGAAATTATCCGCATCAGCCCGGATTATTTTCGGGTGATACAAACACCGCTGGTGGAAGGCCGCTTTTTCAGCGAAGCCGACGAGAACGGCAAATTGCCCGTGGTAATCATCGATGAGGCGACGGCAAGACGCTACTGGTGGCCGGATCATGATCCGGTGGGCCGGCGCCTGCGTATCCGGTTGCGTTTCGGGCAGAATCCTGTGAATCCGTGGAGCACCGTGGTGGGCGTGGTGAAAGATGTCAAGCACGACGGGCTTGATGTCGATGGCGTGCCGCACCTCTATGTTCCGCTGAATCAATTTGTCGGGCGGACGTTGAGCTTGGCGCTGCGAACTTCGTTGCCAACGAGCACGCTGGAGGCGCAAATTCGCGGCGCGATTCAGAGCGTAGATCCGGGGCTGCCGGTGTTCAACGTCACCTCGATGGATGAAGTACTGGATGCATCGCTGGCATCGCGCAGATTTTCGGCGAATTTGGTGGCGGGATTTGCGGGGGGGGCGCTCTTGCTGGCCTCGATCGGAATTTACGGCTTGCTGGCCTATATGGTTGGCCAAAGATCACGCGAGATTGGTCTCCGATTGGCGTTGGGTGCCCAGCGAGCGGATATCTTGCGACTTGTCATGGGAAAAGGTGTAGTCCTGGCTGGCCTCGGAATTGTGGCCGGCATGATATTTTCCGCTTCTACCGCCTCGATGATGGCAAGTTTGCTCTACGGCGTTCGCCCGCATGATCCGGCTGTGTTTCTGATCGTGCCTCTGCTTTTACTTGCAGTGGCCGTGCTGGCTAGCTACCTCCCAGCCCGGCGCGCGACGAAAGTGGACCCGATGAATGCCTTACATGAAAGCTAAAACTGCGAGGCTGGAAACGTAACCGACTGCCAAGGAGAAGAAAGTGTCCGTTTACGAAAGGCTAGAGGCTCTCAACATCGGAAGATGCGGCGTCGATGCTAGTCAACCGCGAAACTTTAGCATAGGCGTTTGCTACTTGAAAAGCGTATGTGGCCGCAGAATTGGTCGTCTACTCGATACTCTACGAATGCTGGAGTTGCCGCAAAGCGGTCTGGATATAACGCTCACCATTAGGATGGGTGATACGCGCCGGGCGCCAAATTCCAATCGGAGCGGATGACGGGCAATCCAGAAGCAACCCGAGTCATGGGCCCAAATCTTTTGTGCCAGCTTAGGGGGTCACCCCAACCAACTGGGAACAAATCGAGAACAAATTGGGAACAAACTATCGAGGAACACCCGTGAAATAAGTCGATCAACATATACGTAAGTCGTTGAGAAGCAAAGACGGGCTAGTATTTCATCCGGCTCATAACCCGAAGGTCGCCAGTTTAAATCTGGCCCCCGCAACCAAATTCAAGAGCTCAGTCTCCCCCATCCGGAGCTGGGCTTTTTTGTTGGAGTAACGTAAATCGGGGTGCCGCAGGCATCTCGGGCTTTGCGATGCCTGCGAACTATAACCCACCCTGGTAAGGCCGGCTCATGATCCCGCGAGGTCCCGCCTCAGACACCGTGCCTTCCATCTGCCACAACGAATCCGAAGCGATCGCTTTGGACGCTCTTAACGTCGTCTCGGCGTGCATACATGCGCCACTCCGCCCAAAAATGGATTATGGAGATGCGACCCCAGTTTATAGCTCCAGGAAATTTGGGGTCACGTCATTCCAATCTCCAAATGAGACCTGGCGTTCTGGAAGATCTCGGCCAATTGCTGGTCTGCCTCATTTTATCTTCGAACCGACGGATGGTGCCAGAGAAGGTGACCTACTCCAAATATATCGCATCGCTGAAATGGAGATTGGAAAGACCCGAATGGCGCTTGTATCGCTGTTCATCATGTGTTCTCTATGTTTTCCCCCGCCTCAGGTTGAGCACGATGCCCTCAATCAACTGCCGGGCAGTCACCACCCTAGTCGCCTTCCATTCCTTGGGAAAATGTCGGGTGTTGCCTGTAACCAGGAAGTTGGCTGAACCAGCCTCAGCACACTCAAGGAACCGATTGTCTGGATCATCTTTCGAGGCGGAAACTATTCTTGTCGGCGTAACCAATCGGGCAATATGGCGGATTTGGGTGAGGGCATGATCTATGTGTTTGGGATCAAAACCCAGCTTGCGACGGTGCAGAACCTGGGCGTACTCGTCCAAAATCGGCTCAGAAAGGATCAGCGACAGCCGCCTATTTAGCGCCAAATCCAACACCGCCGCCTCCAGACCGCCCTCGTTGAGGAAGGCCGAGACCACAATGTTGGTGTCCAGCACGACCGCGATCATTTGGCGGCGGCTTTACTGGTCTGCTTTGCCTGCGCACGCCCTTGCTTCCGGACGGCTTTGATCTCCCGGCTGATCTCCCGAGCAGTCAGCTGATTGAGACCTTGGCGCTTGGCCTCAGCCCGGATGGCCTTCAGCCACTGAGGGGCTGGGGCCAGAGCCTTAATGTAATCCCGGATGCCCATGATGATCACCTTGGGTTCCCCCCGACGGCCAACGACAAAGCGTTCGTCTTTTTGGCTGGCCCGCTTGATGATCTGCCCGAGTTGGGTCCGGGCGGTGAGTGCTGAAATGATATTTGTCATCGCTGCAGTGCTTTTAATGGTAAATCCTCCATTGAACTAATTAATTAGTTCATTTATATTCTATAGTTACGCGCAAGAAATGTCAAAAAATTCGTGGGGTCCGACCTTTCCAATTTCCATTTGCGAATGGAGACTGGAGAGGTCTGACCCAAAATTCTGTCTTCAAAAAACAGGGGGTGTTGCAGCAGAATCAATTGATTGCACCTGACCCGAGTCTTTGCTTTTTCATGTCGCCAAGTGCGACGGGACGTCGCACCGTCCGAGACTTGCGACCTTACTCGTATCTCAGCGCCTGCATCGGATCGATCTTCGTTGCGCGACGTGCGGGAAGATAAAGTGCGAGCAGCGCTACACCGGCGAGAGATGTCCCAACGACCAGGAGGGTCACGGGGTCACTCGGCTGCACTCCGTAAAGGAGTTTCGAGACGAAGCGACTCAGAAGGCTCGCGACCAACCATCCGAGCGTCGCGCCTATGCGCGTGAGCGCCGCGCCCTGTCGCACAACCAGTCCCACGACATTGGCACGTCGGGCTCCGAGAGCCATCCGGATCCCAATCTCGTGTGTTCTCCGTTCCACCGCGAAGGCAAGCACACTGTACAAACCGATTGCCACGAGCACCACGGCGATGATCCCCGCCCCAACCAGCAGGAGGGCGGAAAGCCGTTCCTGACCGAGCCCCTCATCTCGGAAGGATTTCAGCGTCCATGCGTCGGTGACGGGCAGGTCCATGTCAAGCGCTTGGATTTCTCGGCGGATTGGGGCCGCCAGCGTCAAGGGATTTCCGACCGTACGTGCCTCCAGGCTTACGTCGCTGCGGTACATTTGTGATAAGGGGACGTAGAAGCAAGGATTCAGGGGAGCCCGGTAATTCCGAAATTTACCATCCCGGACCACTCCGATGATTTCCGCCATCTGGTTGTCGCGCGTTAGCCGGAACTTCTGTCCCACAGGATCCATTCCGGGCCAGAATTGCCGTGCCATCTCTTCATTTATGACTGACACGGCGGGCGCACCTGCTCGGTCGTCGTGGCTGAAAACCCTCCCGCGCAGCAGGGGAATTCCAATGGTCTTGAAGTATTCTTCGGAGACTATGTTGAAGTCCGTCTGTCGGGGTTCATCGCCAGGGTGAATGGCCACATCGGTACCTCCCCGCCGGCCGCCCATCGGAACCATCCACACAAAAGCCGTGCTGTTTACTCCCGGGAGTGTGCGGACGGAATTCAGGAGGTTCGAATAGAACCGCATTCCGCGCGCCTGGTCATACTTCTGGGTGGGGAGGTTCAATTTCAGTAGAAAAACCTTCCCCGGGTCCAGCGTGACGTCCGCCGATTGAGCGTTGAGCAATGTGCGTACAAACAGACCCGCTCCAATCAAGAGGACGACGGATAAAGCCACCTGGGCCACTATAAAAATCTGTTGCATTCCGAGCCGAAATCCTCCCGACAGAGAACTCGATTCGCCCTTGAGAGTGGAGACGAGATTCGTCCGAAAGCTTTGTCGAACCGGGATGACACCAAACAAGACGCCTGTCAAACAGGCGAGCACCAGGGAGATGGAAAGAACACGAACATTCAAGCTCGTTTGAAGCAACAGGGGCATGTTGAACGGTCGATGAAAGCTCGAGAGAAAGTGTGTGGCGAGGAGGGCCATCACCAACCCTGCAGCAGCGGCCGGTAATGTTATCATCAAGCTCTCGGTGAGAAGTTGCTGAAACAGACGCCCTTTACTCGCACCCAGCGCCAGGCGGACCCCGAATTCGCTTTGCCTTTTGACCCCTCGGGCCAGCATAAGGCTCGCTACATTTGAACAGGCAATGAGGAGCACCAAGACAGCGATCGCCATGAGCATCATGAGGAACGCAAGAGCCTCCTCTCGGGAATCGGTTCTGAGACGCCCCTCGTTCGCGGACACGAGCATTGCCGCCCGGTCGTTTGGACCATTCGGCCAATTCTTCCAGACATTCACCCACTCTGTTTGTTTAAGCTGTGAGGTGAGATTCACAAACTCAGACTCGGCTTCGGCGAAATTCACCCCGGGCTTCAATCGCCCGGTCACCGAGATCCACGTGTTGCCTTGGTAGTGCTGGAGATCCTTGCCTGCGGCATACGTCGCAAGGACGGGGTACATCATCACAGGAACCCAGAAGTCAGGCTTGGCATCGCGATCCAGCCGTAACCCCGTGAATTCCGGCCCTGCAATCCCGATAATAGTAAAGCTCACGCCATTGATGACCACCTGTTGACCCAGAGCGCCGCGATTCGTAGCGAAGTATTGCTGCCATGCTTGGTGAGCAAGCACCACGACGGGGTTCCGCCCGGGAACGGCATCCTCCTCGGCAAGGAACGTTCGTCCTGCGACGAGCCTGGCTCCCAACACGGAAAAATAATTGGCGCTGACCATTTCCCCGGAAACTCTAACCATCTGGTTGCCGAAACGGAAATTGGCATCCACCCCGCTGTATGCGGCCAGGCCTGAAAAGGTTCGGTTACGTTCCTTATAAAAGAGGTAGTCCGGAAAGGACATTGCGTCGAACACGGAGGAATTACGTGGGGATCGGTAAAACAACGAGACGAGGCGATCGGACTGGGGAAGCGGCAAAGGCTGCAAAATGAGCACGTCCAGAAAACTGAATATTGCCGTGTTTGCACCAATTCCGAGCGCCAGTGTGATAATGGCGATAGCAGCCAACCCGCGATCCTTCGCCAGTCCGCGGAGGGCGTAGCGCATGTCTTGGGTCACTTGTTCGAGCCAGTTCAAACCTGACATGATCGGTTCACTCTTGCCTCGTTGTCATAGGCTTACAATGGTTGCCGGCCAACCGAGCGACGCCGTGCCCCAAGGTCAAGGCTCCATCGTATATTGTATACCCAACCCAAAGCACCACTGGGGAAAAGGCAAATCCACCGATGAGGGTCTGGTCTTTCCGATCTCCAATTGAGATTTTGCGCTCTGGCCGGGTGGCGCATACATGCGTTCTTTGTCCGCCCAGGCGGATGAGATGCAACCCCCCAGCCCCTGCTATGTTTTTACTCCCTTTTTCTGAAACCCTTCCCCCGCGTAATGATCATCATGTCCAAACTCCGCCGCTTTTATGAAGAGAGTAATCTTCACTACATCACCTGCAGCATCTATCGGCGCACCCGCGCGTTTGATTCCGATGGGTGGCACACCCTATTCGTCACAGCACCCCGATTCATCGGGGTGACAACGAGTCCGGCAGAACAAAAGGGAACCGTTTCCAACGGTTTCCTGAGAGCGGCCCAGTGCAATGGAAAGGCAGCCATCCTATGGGCGACTCGATCCAACCATAGGAAACCAATAAATCGGTTCAAAGAACGGCAGAGGAGGAGCCGCGAACACCCCGATGAATCGGGGTGCTCTGAAGATTTGAGCGAGTAAGATTTCAGAATGAAGATAATCGAAGTGCGCGCCACCCCGCTCAATAAAAATGTTGCTTGGGGCCCTTTGGCGGTGCTAGGATTCGCCCTTCCCATGAACAACAGGGTAGCTTCCACAGCGTTCGCCAAGAACGGCTTTCCAGGCGTCAGCCCTCCGCCTTGGATTGCGAAAACTCGCAGGAAAAACCGTGAAACGGTGCCGGTCAACGAAGCCGGGCCGGCACGGGCGCTCTGTCAGACAAGATAAAGCCGGACTGGCCGTCTCAACTTCTTTCGCAACGCGCGGAACCGGGAGACACCATGGATGCCCCTCGCTGGCAACGAATCCAAACGTTATTTCACAAAGCCGCCGAGCTTCCGGAGTCGGAGCAGGAAGCCTTTCTGAAGTCATCCTGTGCCGGCGATGACGCGTTGATCTCAGAAGTCCTGGCGATGCTGGAAGCCGACCACCGGAGCGGCTCGCTCCTCGACCTCGACATGGCTCACGTGGCGCACCAGATGCTCACGGGCGCAGATCCGCTGCCAAGCACCAGAGAATTCGGACCCTACCTTATTAAAGAAGTACTCGGGGAAGGCGGGATGGGCGTGGTGTACCTTGCTGAACGCAAGGACCTCGGGAACCAGGTCGCGATCAAGATTCTGCGGGATGCCTGGCTTTCACCGGCGCGCCGCGAGCGTTTCGCCAGCGAGCAGCGAATGCTGGCGCAACTCAATCATCCGTCGATCGCGCGCCTCTACGACGCCGATACGCTGGCCGATGGCACGCCCTGGTTTGTTATGGAGTACGTTGACGGGCTGCCGCTCACCGATTATTGCCAGAAGCAGAACTGCTCCATCGAGCGCCGGTTGCAGTTGTTCCGCCAGGTCTGCGAGGCGGTGCAGTATGCCCACGGGCACGCCGTCATTCACCGCGATCTGAAGCCCTCGAACATCTTCGTAAAGGAGGATGGCAGCGTCCGTCTGCTCGATTTTGGAATCGCGAAGCAGCTCGAAAGCCTGGACACCCCGGTGGACCACACGCGCACCGTGGTGCAGCTCATGACGCCGGCCTATGCGGCGCCCGAACAGATGCGCGGCGAGAGCGTCGGGGCGCACACCGATGTCTACTCCCTGGGGGTGATTCTTTATCAGTTGCTGACCGACCGGCTGCCTTTTGAGTTCTCCCGTCTCACGCCACTTGAGGCCGTCGAGGTCGTGACGGAGCAGGAAGCGGGGAAACCGTCCACCGTCGAGAGCCAGTTCAGATCGGCACTCAGCCGAACCGCCTGGGCTGATCTTGATGTGCTGTGCCTGACGGCAATGCACAAGGATCCGGCGCGTCGCTATCGTTCGGTCGAAGCGCTCATGCGCGACATTGACCATTACCTGAAGGGCGAGCCCTTGGAAGCGCAGCCCGATAGCCTGCCCTACCGGGTGGGTAAGTTCGTCCGGCGCAACCGGCGCGCTGTCTCCGCGGCCGCCCTGGTTTTCTTGATCGTTACGGGGCTGGTAGTTTTCTTTACCCTCCGCCTCGCAAGAGCCCGCAATATCGCGTTGGCCGAGGCCGCCCGCGTCGAGCGCATCCAGCACTTCATGATGAACCTGTTCGAGGGCGGTGATGAAGCGGCCGGGCCTGCCGATTCCTTGCGGGTGACCACCCTGGTCGACCGGGGCGTGCAAGAGGCAGAGACCCTGAACACCGATCCCAAGGTGCAGGCCGAGCTTTTCGAGAACCTTGGCAGCATCTACCAGAAGTTGGGCAAACTCGACCGGGCGGACTCCCTGCTGCGGCGCGCCCTGGAGCAGCGAAAATCCCTGTTCGGCGCCGACAGCCTGGAAGCCGCCGAGAGCCTGATTGAGCTCGGCCTGCTTCGCGATTCGCAGGGAAAGTTCGACGAGGCGGAGCGCCTTGTCCGTCAAGGACTCGATATCGACCGGCGTAAACTCCCTCCGAATCATGCCGCCGTAGGAAGGGCCACGGCCACTCTAGGGAGAGTCCTGGAAGACCGGGGCCGCTACCCACAGGCCATTGAGGTGCTGGAACAAGCCGTTCGGATGCAGTCCCAGGAGGGCAATGCCCCTTCTGATCTGGCGGAAACGCTTACGGAGCTGGCCAACTCCCATTTCTACGCGGGTCATTACCAGACCTCCGAATCCCTGAACCGCCGCGTGATGGCCATGGACCGTCAGCTTTACGGCGAACGGCATCCCCACGTGGCCGACGACCTGATCAATCTCGGAGCCATCCAATTTGACCTGGGCCACTACAAGGAGGCTGAGCAATACGACCGCCAGGCGCTCGATATTGTCCGTTCGTTTTACGGAGAAGATCATCCCGAGACCGCCTCGACGCTGACTCTGCTGGGCCGGGCCCTCGTGGCGCAAGGTCGCGACGGGGACGCCGCCGCCATCCTCGAGCAGGCGCTTGCGGTCCAGGAGCATGTTTATGGGAAGATCCATCCGCGGGTCGCCTCCGCGCTCAACGAGCTCGGCAATGCCGCGAAGCAACTGGGAAACCTCGATGAGGCGGAAGCCGACTTCAAACGCGCGGCCGAGATTTATCGTTCCGTGTACGGAGGCAAGCACTACTACATCGGCATCGCTGTGGCGAACCTGGCCGGAGTGTACGTGGAGCGGAAACAATACCCGAAGGCGGAAGCGCTTTTCCGTGAGGCCCTCGGCATTTACAGCCAATCGCTTTCGCCGGACCACTTGAACGTCGGCATTGGCCGGGTCAGGTTGGGGCATGTGCTCGTGCTGGAACATCGCTATTCGGAGGCGGAAGGAGAGAGTCGGGCCGGTTACGAGATTTTGATGAAGCAGTCGAGCTCCCCCGCCAAATGGCTGCGCATGGCTCGGGAGGATTTGGCCGAAGAATACGGCGCGCTCAAACAACCCGAGAAGGCCAGGGAATTCAGCACCGAACTCACGGCGGCTGCGAAGAATTAGCCACTGGATCAAGCGGGGACAGACACCTGCTTTTACGACTCCCCCCAATTGATTTCAAAAAAGGTGTCAGTCCCCTTCGTCCGATCAAGCGGGGACAGACACCTGCGTTTATGACGGCCTCCAATTGATTTCAAAAAAGGTGTCAGTCCCCTTCGTCCGCCCTTCGTCCGATCAAGCGGGGACAGACACCTGCATTTATGACTCCTTCCAATTGATTTCAAAAAAAGGTGTCAGTCCCCTTCGCCCCCTTCGCCCAAGATGGGTGGCTGTCCATGGTCTCAAAACTCAAAATCCAGGGAAAACTGGACCCGCCGGGCGCCGGCACCTTCAATCGGCTGGCCCAAGCCTGCCAGAGGAGCCTGGTTCGATCCGAAGACCGGGTCGATCTTCAAAACATTGGGGTGATTGAACAGATTGAACGCCTCCGCAACCAGATCGAGGCGGGCGGACTTGCCAAATGGAAAGTACTTCAGCACACGAAAATCCGTCGTGGCGAGTCCCGGTGTCCGGAGCGAGTTTCTTCCCTGCCCGAGCGGTCTCGTGGAGAGCGGGAATGCGTGACTGCGATTGGAGTCGAGCCCGGTGAGCGGGTCGACCGGCCGGCCGGTCCCTAAAGTGACAATCGCGGCCACTTCAATGTGACTGAAAATTCGTGAGGCCCAGTCGTGATGGGCCCCCTGCATGCTCCCCTCTTCCTTGTCCTCGCCGATAGGCAGGTCCCAGAGGGCGTTGAAGACAAAGCGCTGGTGCTGGTCCAGATTAGAAAGCGCCCGTTCCGCCCGGAGATTGAAAGGATTTTCAGGTTGCTCTTCGAAATCTGACGCATCGTCAATCGTCTTCGACAACGTGTACGCCGCTGAGAACTCCAACTCGTCAGACATTCTCCGATTGAACGAAAACGAGACGCCCTGGTAGGTCGAACTGGCCGAATCTTCGATCTGGTAGATCCCGTCAAAACGCGGGTCGACGCGGCCCGGACCGAAAACTTCCCTCCCCACCTGTTGTGGCGTAGGATCAAGGATACCGAGGCGGGCGGCGTTGGCAGGCGTCAGGGCGACTGGTGACAGAAGATTGATGTTTCGTGTGCGAGACAGATGGACCCCGCGCACCATAAGGTAGTCGGCGCGGAGTGTTAGGTGGCGGGCCAATTGATACTCCGCTCCGGCACTGGCTTGTAGGCTGTAGGGAGTGGCGAGATTCGGATCGGGGCGGAAGATTGAAGGTGCAATACCCGATGCAGGAGCCAAGAGCGGCCCTCCCCCTGCCGCCGCGAACAGACTTGCTGCCTGGGGACCATCGGCAACCTGCTCAAACGCGTGCGTGCCGTCCTTTTCAACACCCCGAACCAGATTCGCCAGAACGTACCGATCGAAGAAGATCCCCCACCCTGCCCGAATAACCCACTTCGGAGAAGGGCTCCAAGCCAGGCCAATCCGAGGACTCACGTTACCTGTGTCCTGATTGAACCCCGAGGGGAGATGCTCGAAATCAAAGCGCACGCCCAGATCCAGCGTGACCTGTGATGTCAGCGACCAGTGATCCTGCACGAAGGCGCCGAAGGTCGCCACCGGGAAATTAACATTGGTACTTCCAAAAGCCTGACGAAACTGGTCCGGTTGGCCGTTCAGAAAATCGCTGAGATCCCCAAAAAGATAAACGCCCCCAAAGCCGTCTCCTACCGACGCATCCAGGTCGACCCGACTCGCCGTCCCGCCTGCTTTGAAGAGGTGCTTACCGCAGGTGCGCGCATAGGTGTATCCCGCCTGGTAGTGATTTTCGTGGCGCGCGCTTGTGCCGCCATACGGACGGCCAAAGTCGCCCAGCCCAGCGATGACAATCTCCGGGCCTAAGGAATCATTCGTACGCAGCGCGGCACGCCGTGTTGAAACCTGGAACCGCAGGTCACCCACCGCTTCCGAACCGTACACCGAGGTAAGCGAGCCGGAAAGCGACTGATCGCTGGTAAAGCTGCTGCCACGCCCGCTCGCATCCACAAGGCCCGCGGTGTTGAATGCATCGCTTGACTCTTTATTATTCGTGAAGGCATAACGCAGCATGAGCGATGTGTTTTCCTTGAGCTGGTGATCGAGTCTGCCGGCGGCTTCAGTCTCGGCGCGGGCAATTGGAAAGAAGTTTGTCGCGATCGGCCGGGTACTGAGCCGGGAAAATGCCCCGGTGGCAAGGAGTGCGTTGATTGCCAACGCGAGGTCCGGGCTGATGTCCGTGCTGCTTTGGCCGCGGTTATGTTCCTGCTCGATGGCGGCGTAGTAGAAGGTGCGGTTTTTGACGACCGGTCCGCCGAGTGCAAACCCGGTGCGGTAACGTCGGAACGCCGGCCTGCCCGGGGTCGTCTCGAAGGGATCCCGTGCGTTCAACGCGCTATCCTGCGCAAAAATAAATGCGTCCCCGTGAATCGTGTTCGTCCCGGACCGCGTGATCACGTTGATCGAACCCCCCGAGGCTCCGCCCGATTCCGCGGAAAGACCATTGTTGACGACCTGAAACTCCTGCACGATTTCCGGCGAAAGCTCAATGCGGCTCGAACCCGTGTACTCATCGTTGTTGTCCAGGCCATCGATCGAGACATTGTTGCTCCGGGTCCGCAGGCCGCCAAACGTGAAGCCGCTCCCCGCGAGGGGTGTGCCTCCACTGGCGCCCGATGCCGGAGGCGAGCCCGAGACACCGGGCGCCAGCAAGACGAAATCCAGGTAGTTGCGAGTTCGCACCGGCAACTCTTCGATTCTTTCTTTGTCCACCGACGAAACAACCGAGGTCTGGGAAGGATCAATGGAGGACGGTTGCGCGTTTACTGTGACCTCGGAAGACGCGGACGCGAGAACTAGGACAATATTCAGGTGAACGGTCGCGCCGAGAGGCAATCCCACGCCCGCCAGCCGATAAGGTGCAAAGGCCGGATACTCGATGCGCACTTCATAAGTCCCCGCGGGGAGTTCTCCCGCATGGAAGGCCCCCCGATCATCGGTCGCAACCGTGCGCATCTGATTTGTTTCCGTGTTTCGCAGCGCCACCTTGGCATTGGATATCGCGCCTCCGCTACTGTCGCGGACGGTACCCTCAACCGTCGCCCCTACTTTTGACACTTGAGCACTTGTATCCATACCCCTCACAAAAATTAGAAACAATGCCGTCAAGACAATAAAACCCGTTCGTGCATGAAGCGAATTCCCTTGCAGAAACATATCAGTCCACCTCTCCGGAAATAAGAGCACAGTCCCGGCGAACTTCATCGAGCGTGAGGTTTGCGACAAATCTTTACGCCGATCGGGAGACACCGGGTCAATGGAGCATGAAAAGGAAGCTGAAGGACCGCCGAAGGGAGGATCAAATACGCAGCACTACAACCTGGGGACCCGGAGACACAGCAGGCGTTGAGAAAGGGGTGACTTGAAGCCGTTCGGAAAAACTGCTCACGACTGGAAGTAGCCGAGACGCGACTGCGGACCAGTAGCGGGCCGCTCGGACGTAGACACCGGGCATTGAGAAGGCAAAACCCACACACAAGGCAAGCACCACGAACGTGTACTCAGTGTCGTTACCCGTCTGAAGCGTGTGATCCCAATAATCGAACAATTCGATCACGGGACAGACGATACAGACCATCAGAGCGATGGTAGCCGTTATTCGTGAAATTCTTGACCGCATCGACCGAATCATAGTTCTGAGCGTTCCCCCAGTCAAGCCACAGGTCACTGCCAGGGAACGCCTGTAGGACAACGCCGCCCCTCTTCATAGAGGCGCCCGCCAGCCGTGCAGGCGCGATGCCTCTAAAACAGCAAGGGCACCAGCGCCCAGGTGTCCCGCCGGTAAGCATCATAATCAGCCCCAAATGCTTCGCCCAAGGCCTGCTCCTCAAGGCGGATTTTGCGCCAGTACGCCAACGTTACCAACACCAGCGCCAATGGGGCGTGAATCTGCGCGGAGACGAGCGCGGTTCCGCAATACATGCCAAGCACCGCCGTGTAAATAGGATGACGGAGGATTCGGTAGGGACCCGACCGCACCAACTGGTGCCCTGTCGCGATCCTGACCTCACCGCTCCAGTTGCTCCCCAGGTGCCGGCGCGCCCAGACAATAAGGAGCAAGAAAGCGATTTGGATGAGCAGGCCGGCGGCGACCAGGAAGTGACTGGCAGGCAGAATGCGCCGCGTCAGTCCCGGAACAGGGAGCACGAGCAACAACACCGCTCCGTTGACCACAATCAGATGAAGCCGGCGCGACCACACCGATTCCGACGTCTTTGCGGGCGCGCTGTCCCTGGCGGCAATGCTCCAGTAGATCGTGAAGAGAAGCCAAAGGGCCAAGGAGAGACGCATCCCCACTGAAAATTCCAGAGGGAGGCGAAACGTCGCCGGGAAGCGCCGAACAAGGAGCGCCGCGGCAATTCCAACCGCTACCATCCTCACCAGCCCCTTCGTCGATTTTGTCATAATCCTCCTCGGTACGTTGCGACGGGTCGATTCCCCTGCTCGTGGGTCAAGTCTGTGCGAACAGGCTTAAGGGGGTCATTCGCGCAAGAAGGAATTGGATGAAGCATTGATCAGCGCCGCTCCTTGAAGGCGGAGCTTGGGTCACCTGGACCGTGTCATTTGGAGTAAACGCGCATGGGGATCGGCACAACATTTCCATTGCCGGCCCATGACGCGAGCATCACGGGCGAAGCGCTAAAACCCTCCGGACTTATCTCACCTCTCCTCCTCTCGACTGCTTCGCCTTCTGCTGAGACTGGCTGGCTTGCGCCTGCGTGAAGAACGGCGGCAGATGGATCTGGTCAGCACACGAGGCGTCGAGGCCTGCGGCCGAGCCTTGCGCCACAAATTCCGAAATGAGTCCGTCGATGCACAAGGAACCGGTTCCATGGGTCCCGTCTTTCACAACAATCACGCGGCTGTGGCTCAGATCATGCGCTGCCTGCGCCGAGGCTTCAGGGGGCGTGGCCGGATCGAGCGCCCCGGAGATCAGAATCGCGGGCACGGCGGAACGGATGGGCGCGTAGAAGTCCCGGGGGATGCCGCCTCGAACCCATTCGCCGCAGGCTTTCTGATACAAACGCACCTGGAAGTCGCCCAGGTAGGTGCCGGCCGTTTCCCGCCGAATCGTCGCCTCCGTCAGCCCGGGGATATCTTCCGCGCAGATCACGGAAAGACTCATGCCCCGATCGACCTGCTTGTCAATGGCGTTTCTCACTGCCATCGTGCCCGCCGCATAAATACTCCAATCGCCCTGGGAGGCACGGTGGATGAGGTTGGGAAACTGGCTGATCAGCCCCGGTATATAGAGCAGGGGCCGCAGGGAGGCGACAAACATGCCGCGGGAAAGCGTGACCGGCTGCGTTCCTCCGCCCGGGTTGTTCACCTTAAAGTGCGCCGGCGATTTCTCCAGTTGGTCCACCAGGGTCTGAAACTCTTTCTTCAAATCGGGAAAGGCCTTGTGGCAGCCCTCGTCTGCCCCACAACGGGCGATCAAATGATCCACCGAGTCTTGGGTGGTCCGCGAGAAGGCCAAAGGAATCCGATACTGCGGGGGGGCGACTGCCTCCAGCGTCAGGGTGCGAACATGCTCTCCGTGCCGCCGCAGGTACACCAGAGCGGCCCGCGTGCCGTACGAGCCGCCGAACAGATTAATCTTGTCGTAACCCATGGCTTGCCGCACGTCATCGAGATCATCGGCGGCAATGGAGGTGGTGTACTGTGTGAGGTCTGCCTTTTTTTCAAGCGCCGCGCGGCAGGCGCGCACCTTCTCAACAGAGAGGGCTTCGCCGATCAATTCCTGCGCGTTGTTGGGATCGCGTACCTCGCACGGCAATGGATTGGATGCGCCCGTCCCTCTCTGGTCCACCAGCACCACGTCCCGTTGTTGCCGCACTTTCACCGTGAAGCCTGCCTGCGGAAAGGCTTCTACGGCACTCTGTCCCGGACCTCCGGCCAGACCGAACCAGGGGTCGGCCGCCGGTTTGCCGGAGAGCGCCGGCAAGACCATGATGTTCAGTGCGATCTTGCGACCGTTTGCCGACGTCCGGTTCTCATACACCTCGTACTTTCCGCACAGCCCCTCCGTGTTGCCGTCTTTTGTACGGCACGGCTCGAGCGGGATACTTCCCACCGTCCTCGGTTGGAGCGTAGGCTTGGGTGCGCCCGCACCGGCACGGTGCAGCGAGAGAGCGATGGAATTGCCACCCTGCTCCCACGTTCCCGCGAACTCGCTTCCGTCGTCGTTCAGCTTTCCTTCGAAAACCGCGCCAATGCTCTTCAGGTCCAGTCGCAAGCCGCTGCTTGGCGAAAAAGATACGGCGTCAATCGGGAGAGTGACATTCCCCTGATCCAAACTGGTAAGTTTTCCCGTGAAAGTGCCGTCGGCGGCCTGCTCAATCTTCACAATCAAGTGCAGGCCAGCCACCACTCCCTGCCACTCACCTGAAATGTTGTGCCCATTGGCGGTCTGCAGCCGCCCCGCCGGCGCGGGGGCTGCCTGAGATTGCGCCCAGGAACCGGCATTGGAGGGCGACGGGCCAAGCGGACTTGTGTGTGCCGGCTGCGCTGCGGCGATCGAGAGCCAAGCTGCGGTCAGCAGTGATTGCAGAATATAGGCACACTTCCCCCGTCTTGTTTTCATCGAGTTTCTCCTCTTCGATCTGTTTTCCAGAGTTGTTTCGTTAGTAGCCTGTCCGCAAGAGGACAAGCAGGACCATCAGGCCGGCCATGTAAGCCGCCCCAAGATGGGCGAGCGTATTCGCGAGATTCAACGAATAACCACGCGCGCCTTTCAGCACCAGCAGGGGTGAGGATGGCTGATAGCACAACGGCCATCTCGTGACTTCCGCCTGGTGCAGAAGGTCCGGCAGCTTCACAGGACGCACGCTCAGCGCCATCGTCACCAGTTGCTTCCTCTTGATCTCTACCCAAACGGCGGCTACAACACCGATCACCAGCCAGCTCGCGGTCCAGACATTGGAGAGACGGGTCAAGCGGGCCGGAGATGCACTCAGCAGGATCGGCCAGAACAGGATCCCCGCAGTTGCCGCGGCACGGTTCCAATCACACATCCTGAGGTAATACTTACGCGTTTCCTCGCGCGCCTCCATATGCTCGGCGGCCTGGGTCCGGGGCACCGGATTACGCCAGGCCACCACCACACGCTTGACGAACAGCAGGCCGAGTTGGATGTAAAGGCAAAGGACAGGAACCCCGAAGACATGGCGCAGGCTGTGATGATCAGCCGTCGCGAAGTAGTAGCGAATGAGCCATAGCAGGGCCACCGCCGAGGATAGCGCCAACGCCCCTTCTACCTTGGAATGGGTGTAGTCGCGCAGGCGCCGCGCGTGCAGGGAACAAGCCACGGCGGCTGCCGGTTGCTCGGATTCCGGGAGCACGAAGCGCCGCGCCTGACGCTCTGCCCGGTCCACCGAAAACACATGGTTGATGTGGATCAGGGCCGCCTGCACCACCATCAGCCAGGGCATGTACTGGATATGGCCGGGAACGAATGCGGCCATCGCGATGGGGATGTCGAGCACGCAGGGAATGAACATCCGCATCCAGTAGCGATGGAGGACCCTCCGCCCTGCCCCCGTGTAAAAATCGGGCTGCACCGACACACTGAAGAACCATGCCCGGCCGCGAAGCAGCGGCTGTCGCCATCGGCGGAAGTATCCACGGATACGGGTCCCAAAGAACAAAAGGTACAACAGCACGATGTATTGGAGAGAGTCGTTGCCGTGCATCTACTTGCTTCCTTTCTCCACCAGGCGCAGCTCTTGTGCCGCCATCTTCAGAATCTTGCTCGCCGGCAAGCCGGCCAGGACCATTTCCGTGAGCGCGGTGCGCAACGGGCGAACGAGTTTCTTCCGACTGCGCTCCGTCATGGTGCGCGAGGCCACCACCGAACCCGACCCGCGCTTGATGACGATTAACCCGTCCTTCTGCAACTCGCGATAGGCGGTGGCAATGGTGTTGAGGTTGATCCCCAGGTCTGCCGCCAGCTGCCGGACGGGCGGCAACGGCGCGCCTTCCGCCAGTTTCCCACACGCGATCAGTTCCTTGATTCCATCAGCTACCTGCTGATAAATCGGGCGAGGATCGCTCGTATCAATGGTCACCAACATATGAGTGTACTGCGTATGTATACTCCATACACTTCTACGTCGTCAAGGAGAAAATCGGGCGAAATTTCTGTCCATGCGAACAGGGATTGTGGCCCGACCCTGCCGCAGCCGGGAATTGGAGAGGATTCTTTAGAAGAATGTCGCTTTGAAGGCGTCGTGGCGTCGGCGCGCCACACTCATGAGCTCGGAAAATTCATTTTCGTTGCGAAGGGGGTCCAGAAGCGGATCCGCCGCAAAATAGGGGTAAGGAAAGAATCCATTCTCGATGCTCTGCTTCAAGACGCGCAGGGCCGACGGTTTGTCGCCCAGCATCGCGTAGGCTTGCGCTACCTTGTAGATCGCTTCGGGATCCCCCACGCGGCGTTCATTGATTTTACTTTCCACGGAACGCAGCATTTCCGCGGCCTCCGAGTCCTGGTGGTGAATTCCGAAGCTGATCGCCTTTCCAATTTGGGCGTGCAGGAGAGAACGGTCCAGCTCAAAGGTGTGATCAAAGTCTTTCGCGGCCTGGGCGAAGTTCTTCTTGTAGTACTCGCCGAACCCGCGATAGAAAACGATCAGGGCGGAATCATCGGTTGCCGGGAGACTCCCGAGGAACTTGTCGTATTGTCCAAGGTAGAGATAGCTGTTCAGCGTCGAGCTATTGAGCTTTACGCCCGGGTCGAGTTGCCGCGCCCGTTCGGATTCCGAAACGGATTGTTGCAGCATGCCCGCGAAGCGGTAGGCATAGCCCAATTCCCAATGAATTTCCGCGTGATTGGGATTTGTTCGGAGGGCTTCCCGCAGCAACGGCACGGACTTTTCCACTCTGCCCGTGTCCGTAAACATGTTGGCCATGTAGATACGGGCGTCGATCAAATCCGGTTGGAGCGAGAGGGCATGTTCGAATGCGGCCTGGGCCTTGCGGTATTGCTCTCCCCCGCCAAATTGAAACGAGGCGTTCGCCGTGTAGGCCCTGCCCAGGTTGGCCCAGGTCAGTGCGTAGTCCGGAGAGAGTTCCGCCGACTTCTCCAACATATTGATCGCCACGGGAAAATCATTCTTCGAATAGAGGTCAATCCCGCGCAGGTAATATTCGTAAGCAAGAGGGTTGACGGCCGGATCGGGCTTCAGTCGTTCCACTTCCGACGGCGAGAGGGTCAACTCCAATCCCTTAATGATCTGCTGCGCGACGCTGTCCTGAACGCTCAGAAGTTTTTCGTATTTCAGATCGAACGTGCCCTTCCATATAAGGTTTTGCGTTTTGAC
Source organism: Terriglobia bacterium (assembly GCA_020073085.1). Taxonomy (NCBI): domain Bacteria; kingdom Pseudomonadati; phylum Acidobacteriota; class Terriglobia; species Terriglobia bacterium. Next base: position 20,221 of record JAIQFV010000007.1, read on the forward strand.
ATCGATGAGCTGGCTGGTGATTCTCAGGGCGTCGCCTTCGCGGAGGAAGGTACCGGTGAGAAGTGTATCGACGTTGAGGTCCGCGGCGACTTTGGGAATATCGATGGTTTGCGAATTGTATTTCTGGACGGCGTAGGAAGGCCGGACGGCAAGTTCACTGACATAGTCGAGCTTGGTGATGACCGCGTTGGCAAGTGAGAATCCGAGAAAATCATCATCGGGACTCTCCCGCAGGTTCTGAAAAGGAAGGACCGCCAGGCTTCGCGGATGTGCCGCGGGCTGCAATCGGGTGGATCGGCCGCGATAGATCATGTAACTCAATCCAAAAAGGACGACGAGAACCAAGGCGAGAGTCAACACACTCGAACGAGACCAAAACCCTTCTCTGTCGATCCTTCCCGAAGGTGTTCGATTGCTAGGAGGAAGATTTTCGCTTTGCGCTGCAATGGGCGGGGCAGCAATGTCGCTTCTCAAGGCCACCGGCGGCCTTGGAATTTGTAAACTCTTGTCTCGCACTTCGGTAATGGGGACAACAAAACGGTAGCCCTTCTTAGGCACCGTCTCGATGTAGTGCTGGCCGTCGGGTGTCTCCCCCAGGACCTTGCGCAGGGCTGAGATATTTATGGTCAGGTTGGCTTCCTCCACAAAGCTGTCCGGCCAGACTTTGCTCATCAACTCTTCTTTAGTTGTGAGCCGGTTCCCGTTCTGAACGAGCACAACAAGGATGTCGAACGCCTTGGGGGTGAGTGAAATCGGGGTGGCGCCACTCAAAAGCAAGTGGTCGGCGGGGTCAAAGTGGAATCGGCCAAATTCGTACAACGCTTTAGTCTCCAATGTGATCTCCGCTCGCGCGGGGCACTTGGAAAATCCTTGCAATTTTCTTGAGACTTCTTAAGGACTCTTGAGAGCACCTCGACTAGAGTGGGCACGTTGCCGACAGGAATGAATGGCAGGGCGGCTGAAAAAAGCGATGCAATCGAAATCAGAGCACTTCGCGATTGCCGGTCATTTCGACCTTCCCTCATCCTGAGCCGGGCAACACTCCTCTCTTGCGGGAGAGGAACCACGGGTGGAGGATCTCATCAGGGTCCTTCACTTAATTTAACTTAATTGACAGAAAAGGAGAACAGTGAAAAATAACAAACTTTTACATTTCTGGAATCGGGTCGTGCTCGACGCGATCCTGTTCTTGGTGGTGGTGATTACGGGGGCTACGATCCTTCCATCTGTAGCTTCGGCTCAGAATAAGAAGGACGAAATCAGCTTCCGCCTCGTTGCAAATCCACAATTTGTGGATTGCCTGCGCCGGTCGTCACTTGAAGAACCGAAGGCTCGCGCCACGGTCATTCGCGGCAAATTGAATGACACGCTCATCCTGGATCTCGACGGGATCAAACCCGGCCTGGCCTTCGACCTGTTCACCGTGCAGAACAGTCCGTTCCTCTCAGATGGGACCTCCGATCCGAACTTCAAGAATTTCGGTCTCGCCTGGTATCAATCGGACATTCAGATCGGGAATCGTACGGATGACGGCCATGTCAGCATCAGGACGGTTCTGCTGGACGACATTTTTGGCTTCGATCCCTCCGTGGGACTGCCGCCGACGAATACATTCCATGTGGGCTTCTGGTTTGACAATCCCCAGGACGCCGCCGCGTGCGGTTTCCCGGCCAACGATCCGACCAAGCTCACACCGTTCAACGGCGAGCACAAGGCCGGCCCGATGGCGATGATTAGCTTGCCTGACCCGGTCTCGAAGCTGGGACCGCTCTGCACTAATCCGGACACTTCGCACACCCCCGCCACCTGCAACCCCTGAGGTGTCGCGGTCGAGTTAGAATCGGGGCGGCCATCAGCTGCCCCGGTCCCCCATCGGCTCGTCAGGTTCCTAATTTGACAATCCCCCCAATCCGTCACGACGGATTGGGGGATCCTTCAAGTTCAGCCTACTGGCGCCTCCTATTTTCTTCCTTTCAATCCCGCCGATCCGCCGCGGCGGAGGGGATAATTCAGATACCACCTTCCCGACCCAAGGCGCACGCCCGTTGAATCGGCTCAACCGAGTTGCCGCGGGGATTCAAGAATTGTTTTTCTGATTAAGCCGCGCGGATTCGGTGGGGTGTGCCGACTCAGAGCTGAGCGAAGGGCCCGATCTGAAATATCCCCTACCTGCCGGTGGGAGGGATTATGGAAAAAGAGATCTAGCGAGGACCTTCACGCCCCCAACACCTCATGACCTGCTGCGCGAAGAGACTCGATCGCTCGGCCCATGGCCTCGCCCGGGACGAGGACGTAGTCGGTGTCGTACGTGGAAATAGCAAAGATGCTCACCTTGGCGGCCGCCAAGGGCCCAACGATGGAGGCGAGGATTCCCGTTAGCGAGAATTCGAGGCGCCCCATGACCCGAAGACACCTCCAGCCTCGCTCGGCTTTCACACCCGGGGGAATCGCCCCGGCGTCGCAAACCACGGAGAGCTCTTCGTCCGTACGAGTGACCGAGGAGATGAGGCCCTGTGTTGCCCAAGCCGGCGTGGCCTCGTTGGCGTCGAGGCGGGCAGCGCCGAATTCACCTTGGATTACTGCCAGTCGCATCCGTAACCTCGAGCTTCACTATGTGCGGTCACACCTGGACATAGGACAAAACTCATTGAGGGGGTGTTGCTTCGACCGAGAGAGGTTCTTTCGCGCATTACACCGGGTGCCGCTGGTATCGGCCGCCCCAGCAGACGATGCTTGCGAAGTCGAACTGCCCTCTGGCCCGTCGAACTCCCAATCGGAGTCCCTCCCGCCGCAGACCGCTTTCGAGAGGGGCGAGGACGAAGGGTGAGGCGGGAGCGAAAACCTTTTTGGGATAGCATCCACCATCGACAATTCATTCCCCAATGCGACGAAATGCCCCCACCACAAAAACCGTGCCGGGGCTGCCAAACCATCGAGTGTGGCGACGACGAAGGGTGCCGCAGGCATCATCCGCCCCAGCGGACGATGCCTGCGCAGTCGAGCTCCCATTGCGATCAGAGGGAGTTCAGGAATGCGACCAGCTGCGACTTCTCTTTGTCACTGAGATTCATCTGGAAACGCAGGTTGTAAAAGTTCACTACTTCGTTCAACGTTCGCGCCGCGCCGTTATGGAAATAAGGCGCCCGGGCAGCCAGCCCGCGGAGGATCGGGCCCTTGGTCCGATTCACATCGCTGCACTGCCCCGAAAGCAACGCCTTGCCGGGATCGGTTGTGAAAATCACGAAAGGCGCATGGGGCTGTTTGGGATCGGGGAATGGATTCGGGCACCCGGTAATTTCAAAGACCGGCAGATCCGGAAAGCTGAGTTGAGAGAGTCCGCCTGCAATTTGGATGTCGGGCTCGTTGGCTGCATCGTGACCCGTGCCGATGTCGAGGGGCAAAGGAAACGAGTGGTTACCGACATTGGGGGTGTTGTGGCACGTGGTGCACGTTCCCTGGAAGGGAGCGATGGGCAAAGACGCACCCAGCGCGGAGTTATCATTCAGGCCCCTCACATTCGAAATGGTCAGGGGACGGGTATTAAAGAGGGCCTCGCCCGCTGCGATCCTCTGCCGGGCCTCTGCATGGTCCTCGCCGTCCGAATCATGCCCGGCGCGGTTCGCCCACGCCCCAAAGATTGTGAACACTGTCGGATTAAACGCCTCCCCTTGCGGATCGTGTCCGAGCGAATCATTGATGCCCGGATAGTACGTCTGCTGGGACAGCTTCAAGGGGCCGCCCTGGGCGCCATGAGCGAACAACAGGCCCGCCCGATTATCGAAGACCTGGGCGCTGAAGAGCCCCAGTTCGAAATTAACAATCGCCGTTTGTTGTTCCGTGGTCGGCGCGTTCGCTGCCTGCGCGTGTCCCAGGGTCGCGTCCACGGCCTGGTGCATCAGATCGGTCACAAGATTTGCCGGGAACGTTTGTGCGTTATTGAGCGGCTGAATCGTTTCGCGGCCGTCGAACATGACGGTGCTCAGGAATCTCAAGTTGGTGGTCGGCAGCGGGCGACGGTAGATAGAGATGGTCTGCTGGCCGGAAACCGGGTCGGTCACGCTGGCGCACCCGTAGGGATCGTGCACGGCGCGGATAGTGAACTGAGCATTTGCGGGCATCGGAAGGGCGACGCGGATCAGGCCGTTATTCAGCAAGAGGCTGTGACCTGACGGATCGCCCGGGCTGGCGGTGGGGCAATTAGCCCCGTCCACTGCGGCGAATAGCGGATCGCGGCCCCGGGTCGCCCGGAAACGCGCCTGCGCATGCTGGGCGCTCAGCCCGAAAGCGTTACCCGCAATATGGCAGGTAGCACAGCTGCGGCCGTTGGTGCCCAGGCTTTGGAAAAAGGCGTTGCTCTCGTCGATGGGGCCGTTGATGTTGTAGGTGGTGACGAGACCGGCGGAGTCGAGAAACGGGAACAGGTTCGGGATCATGGCCGCAGAAACGGCACAAGCCAGAACCAACACCCCGATGATGATGCTCCACTTACGCGCTCCGATCCCGGGTATTGCCAATCGTACCTTCAGTTGCATGGGATTCCTCCTTGATTGGGGCTGGTAAACTGCGCGGGCCCAACCTGAGCGTACTCCTCCCTTGCCCGCCTCCGGGCTCCAACGTACGCAACGGGCTTGGCAGCCCGAATCACAAGTTGATCCGCGATTCACTTAGATAAGACTGCGAAGAGCAAAACATTTCATCGTTGTTCGAGTTTTGATGCAAGAGAAGTCGGAAGTCAGAGGAAGGAGGACTGAAGCCGGAGGCCAGAAACCGGACGCAAGAAGTCAGAGGCCAGAAGTCGGAAGTCGGAATCTAGAAGTTAGAAAAACCACAGCTTCTCTGTCGTAAAACCCTCGAATCAAAGAGTCAAAAACTTGACCTATCATATCCGCCCTCTGACTTCCGGCTTCTGAAGTCCGACTTCCGACTTCACCTTCCGGCGCTTATCTCTTGCCGTCGAGACTGGCCCATTCGCCTGATTGGATGAAGCTGGCCCAATAGAACGGATGCTGGTGACCTTTGCGCTTATGCATGGCCAATTGCGCCTGCCGCAGCGCCTCACCCCGCCCCAGGCCCTTTTTCAATCCTCCATAATAATCACTCATCAATTCCCGCGTGACGTAGTCACTGACCGGCCACAGGCTCATGACCAGGGTTTCCGTGCCGGCCAAGAAAAACGCCCGCCGGAGTCCGTACACGCCTTCCCCGTTCTTCACCTCCCCCACTCCCGTATCGCAGGCGGAAAGCGTCACCAGCTTTGTCCCCCAAAGGTTGAGGTTCGCGGCCTCCAGGGCGGTGAGAATGCCGTCATCGCCACCGCCTTTGTTCAGATTCGCCCCCGCCAGAGCCAACCCCGAACGCAACAGCGAGTTCTCGATGTTGACCCTCGCCTGAATGGCGCGGGTGCCGCCCTCTGCAGGGCCGGGCGTCGTCGGCCCGGTGTCACTCCCCTGGTCTTGCAGAAAGAATCCGTGCGTCGCGATGTGCAGGATCCTGGGCGCATCAACCCCCTTGAGGGCAGCTTCGGTCGCTCGCTCTCCAGTGAGGACTCTGGCCTCGGGGAAGAGGGAGTGAATAGTGTGAGCTTCCTGGGCCGTGCCGATGAGCGGGGCAAAGTAGACGGTGGACAAATCCTGCCCGGTGGTGATGCTCCGGCGCGCTGAGGCGGTCTTAGTATGATTCACCTTTAGCGAGCGCGCCTCTGCAATCTGCCTGCTCCCTGGCTCACCGAAGAACGGGTCAGCCACCACAATGGGTTTACTCCGACTTTCCCTGGGCACCTGCATTCGGAGCAAGTCGCGTCCGGCAGTCAGGTAGGTGATCGAGTAGCGCTCCAGCAAATAGCGGCCATTTTCGTCCACCAGGGCTTCAAAAGGGATGAGGTCGAGCTCCCCATCCGGTGAAACGAGCAGGTGGGTGGCATCCCCGATCAGGCTGCGCACGGGCCGCATGACCCTCTCGTCCACGGCACGTGCGAGTTGGGTGACATCATTTCTTTTGGAATCGCGCAGCGCCTGGCGGAAGGCATCGATCGCTCGGTCGAGAACCTTGCTCTCGCCCAGCTCTCTCCACTGCACGTCGCCGGTGGGGCGGATAACGTAGACGACATAGCGCGACTCGCCCACGCGATCCTGGTCCGTTACTCCTCCGGGAAGGTATCTCCTGTATGCCATGAATTCCAGCAAGGCGGTGTTCCCGGGCAACGCGCTGCGCACGGCTTCTAACGTGACCGGTTGTGACACGGCGAGGAACTCGGCGCTGCGCTTGCTGATCTCGGCCTCAAGATGTTCCCGCTCTTCCTTCAACGCATTGACGCGCTTCTGATGTTCCTCGCTAGTTGTGTTTGCGGGGCCGCCCAGAACCAGCCGGGCCAGCCGAGATGTGACGTCATCCACCGCATCGAGTAATTTTGCGTCCTCGTTATTCAGGTGCTGTCGCAGCACTTGAAGATTGTCGGAAAGGAGATCCTGTACGCGGCCTTTACGTTGCAACACGGTCGTGGCCGCCAGGTCGCGGGCGGCGGCCTGTTCAGGCGCAAGACTCGCATTCAGCGTGATCGCTTGATTCAGCTGGGGTGACAACAGTTTCAGATAGGCCAGCTTCTGCCGTTCCGAGCCGGCAAGGAGATTCAGATCGGCGTTGTGCTCGCTGATAGCGATGGCCTGCGACAGGGACCCTTCCGCTTCCCCGAAGTTGCCCATCGCCATTTGAAGGGTAGATAAGTTGGTGAGAGTGTTGACCACATCGGGATGCTCAGGCCCGAGGGCCTTTTCGCGAATCGCCAGCGCCCTCCGGTAGAAATCTTCTGCGCGGCCGTAATCCCCTCGATCTCGGAAAAGCGTTCCGAGGTGCTCGAATGAAAGCGCCACGTCGGGATGGTCGGCCCCCAGCTTTTTTTCTCTGATAGCGAGTGCTCTCTGGTAAAGCGCCTCCGCGGTTGCGAAATCGCGGCGGTCGTGATCGATGTCGGCCAGATTCGTCAGAGTATCCGCGACGAGCGGATGCTCGGGTCCCTGCGTTTTCTCGAAAATCTTGAGCGCGCGCTTGTAGAGCGGTTCCGCTTTATCAATAGCCCCTTCCAAACGGTACGCGTCGGCAAGATTCTCCAAGGGGACTCCAAGCCGGCGATCTTCGGGCCCGGAAGTCCTCTCCAGGATCGACACTGCACGCTGACCAAGACTCTCGGCCTTCAGATAGTCGCCTTTTTCAGAGTACACCCCGGCAAGGTTCGCGACTATAGTGGCGAGGCCGGGATAATCCGGACCAAACGTCTTTTCTGCGATCGCCCTTGCCCGTTCATAATAGATGATCGCCTTGCTGTAGTCCGCTTTCATATCATACACATCCGCGAGATTTACAAGTGAGTTCGCGAGGGCTGGAGCTTCCACGCCGAACATCTTTTCTCCGACATCCAATGCGCGTTGCAAAGACAGCTCGGCTTTGTCAAATTCTTCCGTTTGTGCGTAGAGAACCCCCAGGTTGTTGAGGGTTTTGAAAATGCTGTCACTTGCCGGGCCGGTTGTTTTTTCCTGGATCTTCAGCGCACGCTGGTAGACCGCTTCGGCCTTTGGAAGCTCGGCCGTGGCTAGATAGATGTTTCCGAGTAAATAGAGCGGAAAGGCAACCGAAGCATCCTCCGGCCCCAGCTCCCTTTCCCGCAGCTCCAGAGCCTTCTGCGCGGATTCCAGCCCTTCAGCGTACTTTCCGGCGTCACTAAGAACGCTGGCATTAAAGGCCAGGACCCGGGCCTGCTGGAGCTGATGCGACTTCTCGGAGGCGGGGCGCGGTTCTGAAAGTTGAGCTGTGCAGGCCTCTGTCGAAGGTGGCAGCGACTTATTCTCGACTTCCAGGCCGTAGCGACCTGGTGTTTCCGCCACGACCTCAACTGTCTCTTTGACGGATTGCGCATTCACAAAAGACCCGTCGATCGCAGTGCCTGCAGTGTCAAGGAGTCTGATCGTTGCAGACGCGCCTCGGCAATCAATGGCAATGGTGGCGTACTGCCCTTGGCTCAGTTCGAACCTATAACTGTACTTCTGTCCACGAGCTATTTCGCGTTCCAGTGGCTTGCCGGGTTCGAGGAGCGTGATTTCCTGCTGATTTTGTGCAGGTGCGGCTTGTGTGACAGGCAAAGATCCGTTGGGAAGGGGAGGAGAGCTTACAGCCAGGGAAAGCGGCGATAGGGCGCACGTTGCGACAAACACAGCGCTCGCCCTCCGGGCGATAAGACCGATAACGAGGGAGTAAGAACGGATGCTTCGCGTCATAGTGAATACACCTGCGTGAATGATTTGGAATTCGTTCGGGTGACGCTATTTTAGCATAGCGCGGAAGGGATAAGTGCTGATGAATTCCGGGGCGCCTCGAGAGGGTACTCCCGTGAGCTCCACGAGGTAATTCTGGGGCTTCAACACGTCGGCGCGGAAGCTGATTGAAACAGCTTTGTATTCGCCACCGGACGTGCTCTTCAGGTTTCCGCTACGCCATATCAGGTGATGGTTTGCAGGGTCCTTTAACTCAGCCCGATAGGCCGGGAAGTCGTCCGACTCGAGCGCCAACAGCAATACCGCCAGGTCCGTTCCCGTGGGCACGGAAATCGTCGGAATCTGGCCTGCGCCTCGGGTCGCCGGCAGCAGGAAAAGAGAAATGGTCCTGAGCTGGTCAAGGTTCACCTGAGGTTCACGGGCCTGTTCTAGCTCTTTTAGAGTTCTGGCGCTGGCTGAGCGTTGTTCGGTGAGCTGCGTCTTCATCTGCTGCTCTCGTTCGCCAAGCGCGGCACGACCTGCCTCTGCCTCGGTCACCTGCTTACGCAGTCGCAGGTTATCCATGAGTAGAAGCCCGCCAGCAAGAAGCATCACCAGCGCCAGGCCTGCAAGTGTCCACTGGGGAACTAAGGGCGGGAGGGGGAAGAACCTCCGCCGGGATGACTGTTGTGAAGGGCCTTCCGACGGCGCGGACCTGAAAGGGCTCAATGCTGGGGCGATTTGAGCGTCCGCTGTTCTGTTTTCATACCCGAGAAGGGTCTCGGCGAAACGCACCTTCTCGCGTCGATTCATCGAGGATAGATAGAATGACTTAAACCGATCCTGCGTCTCCCCGGAAAGATCGCCTCTCGCGTAAGCGTCCACGAGGTCGTTTTCGACCGCATTCAACCGCAACGCGAACTCGTCATCCGCGATGCTCAACTCATCCAGGTGCTCGGCCTCTTCATTGGGCAGAGAACCAAGAAGATACCGTACCAGGAGCTGATCATCATATCCTTGCTTGTCTGATAGAGACATCATCCCACTTATATAAGACAGAATCCGGTAAAATCCTTCATTTTCGCCTGGCACACGTACTAACACAAACTTCCAGCTTGTTGCGGATCCGGCAGGCCCGGATGCTCAGGGCATTCATCGAAAGGCCGAAGCGGGCAGCCAGTTGGGCGCGGCGCTCGATCTTTACCCGCTGTTCACCCTGATAATACTCCAGGATGAGCTCTTGCTCGCTCGAGGGCAACTTCCGCAGGCATTTTTCCAGGCAGTCGAGCAGCTTCTCCCGGGTCTCAATCACCATCTCTGGCCCCGACGTCACCGTCAGGTCCGAGACTGCATGACGAGGTTCTGATAATTCGTCGAAGGTTGTCGGGCCTTGTTTGGCCGCGCGCACGTATTCCAGGAAAACGAACTTGGCGACGATGTAGCAATAGTGGGCGGGCGAGACGTCGGTAATCGCGCCCTTTTCCCCGAGCTTGCGTGCCACCCGGTTCAGTGTTTCATCCGCCAATTCATCCGGGGAGAGGCAGTTCCTCCGGTCGAAGTAAAGCAGCAGCCGGTGGCGCATTTCGAGATACCTCTCACCGCTGGTATCGACCCCCTCGTCCAGCCAATTGAGAAACTGGTGGAAGGCTTCAGCGTTCAGTGTCCAGTCCTTCTTCAGGTCTGTCATGGCCGCGGGCCCTTCTACGCTTTCGTCAACCGCGATTCTACTCCCGCACCCAGACATACCTCAAGGACACAACCAAGACCATGGCGTAACCCGCGGATGGCGCCAGATCACAAATCTACATGTCGACAACGAGTTCTTGACATGGGTCACACGGGTTAATATAAAAGCTCAATATCTCGGAGTGGAAGACGTAAAACGGAGTGAGTTCCTGTGGATCGACAACACAGTAACCGAAAACCCCGCGTGGAATCTCGCGGTGAACCTATGACGCTTTTTGCTTACGCTTTCACCACGCCTGTGGGTGAAGTGTTTGCGGCCGTGAATGAAAAGGGCGCCCTGGTGCAGCTGTACTTTCTCGGTAAGCACCGATCGGAGGAGATCATGGAGAAGCTCGAAGGGGCAGGTCATTCAGTCACCTGGGAGGCCCGGGCGTTGAGCGAGGTCCAGCACCAGGTCGACGAATACTTTACCCGGCGGCGAAGGAAATTCGAGATTCCTCTGCATCTCGTGGGCACGGATTTCCAAATGCGGGTGTGGGAGGAGCTTCTGCAAATCCCCTACGGAAAGACCCGGAGCTATGGCGAGCTGGCAGTGCGCATTGGCCATCCACACGGCTCGAGAGCCGTAGGCCGGGCGAATGCGACCAACCCGGTGTCTCTCATCGTTCCTTGCCATCGGGTCATCGGGGCCGATCGGAATCTCACCGGCTACGGGGGAGGCATTGATATTAAAAAGAAACTGTTGATCCTGGAGGGGGCATTTTCAGGGTCCGAGCAGTTTTCCTTCGGATCCTGGGCGGATCGTTGATTGCATCACTCACATGGTGTGTGTGGGCCTGCCGATTTCACTGGTCGTTCGCCGCTACTCCAGATAATTCCCTGAACCATGAACCGGGGATCGCCGCCTCACTCCGTTTTGTCCTGGTGAATCGGGGGCGATTATCTTGCCCTGCCCGCGGCTGTGGCCTCGGGAACCTCTCTTAGTTTTCCTGTTGCGACATCATAGACATACCCGTAGATCGGGATATCGCCCGGAACCAGAGGATGGCTTCGAATGCGCTGGACATCGGCGATGACGCTCTTCGATTGGTCTTTGATCGTGAGCCAATCGATGAATTGACCCTCAGTCGACCCGGGTCCTGCACCCGTATCGCGCCAGGTCTTTCCATCGAACGTCGCGGTCTTCAGGCTGTTTCCGAGCAAATCCCGCATGATTTCATCCGTGAACACTTCCATCCCGCAGTTGGTGTGATGAACAACGAACCACTCGCGCGTGCCGAGCAACTTGCAGGAGATCACCAGGGACCGTATGGCGTCATCGCTGGCCCGGCCGCCGGCGTTCCGAATGACGTGGGCGTCCCCTTCTGCAAGTCCCGCAAACTTGGACGGGTGCAGCCGTGCATCCATACAGGTGAGAATTGCGAACTTGCGGGCCGGCGGCATCGCCAGCTTGCCCTTGTCACCAAAGCCTTCGGCATAACGGGCATTCGCTGCTAGAACCTCTTCCAGTACTTTGCTCATTGTTTCTCCTCTTTCGAGATGAGTTTTTGACTTACAACGCGTTCTTTGCGCCGAACCGTGTTCTAGTGACCCGCGCCCAGTTTCAATGCCCAACGAAGGGGAGCACAGGGGCGAACACGCCGATTCTGCGTCAGCGAGGGGTCGATCATTCCCCGGGAGCAGGAAAGTATAAGTCGGTCTATCAGCCGTCTGGAGCGAACTGCGCCTCTACTTGACCTGCGTCGTGAGAGGCTTGCCCTTTTCGGCCACGAACACTGCCGACAATCTCGCTGTGACGCTGCCGGTATTCGTCGCCTGGTGAATCTTGCCCGGGGCGATATGAAAGACATCGCCGGCCTTCAGCGTTACCGTGGGACTGCCTTCATTCTCGAGCGAGATCGTGCCTTCCTGGACGAATGCATACACCTCGGCGGGGTGGGTATGCCTTCCCTCCGCCGCACCGGGGGGCAATTCAACCAACGCCATCACGGCCTCCCGGCCTGGAATACTCATGTCCTGCTTCATCAGGATGGTCCGTTTGACGGCGGGGGCTTGCTGGGCGTAGAGCGCCAGCGCCCCGGCGATTCCAAGGACTGCAAACACAACGAGGGCTCTGGCAACCTTTGAGTTTAGACAGTTCATAGCTTCTCCTTTTCCATTGAAAGAGATTTCGACTGACAGCTGATCGTTGAGAGGTCGCCCATATTACTGGAAGGCAGGTGGTGAGTAAAGGGGGAAACGAAGGACACATCCAATTTGGCTAGCCTTACGCATTGCGCCTCAGGGGAAGGCAACCTGCCGCGGGCAGAATCATGTCACTGAATTGAAGTTTGGAGAGCTCCGCCTACAACGGTGCGACTCTCTTTGATCATGATGGGAAAAGCGTCGTGCCCTAAGCGTGTAGATCCGAGGAGAGTTCTTATTTGACTTGGACAGGCGTATATTATGGCCAATTTCAATGACCTCAGGAGGCCCGGTGAAACATCTATTTGGTTCGGCTTGCTCGAAGCTGCTGATATTCATACTTTTTTCAAGCCTCACTTTTTCCCAGACCCTCACGGGCACCTTCACTCATGTGACGGATTCCGACGGCACTCATCCCGGCAAAGGCAAGACAGTCACATTGATTTTCCACCCGGATGGCAAGTGCCACATACAAGCGACTGATACGAGCGGACAGAACACAACGCTCAATGGCGACGGCACCTACGGCACCCGTGCCGGTCGCATCACCCTTTCACTGCCTGTGCTGGAGCTTTCCGTTTCGAGCCGGCCGTACTCCTTCGAAGGGGACCATCTGACGCTCCCCTTTATGGTGTTTAACGAAGGTGCGGGCACCTCCACGTGGAAGAAAGTTGCGGACGCCTGGTCGGGGGCGGCCACCGGCTCCGGCAAGAACACTCCCCCGCCAGAAAATGCTCCTCCGCCTCCTCCCCCTCCACGAAGGATCGGAGGGGGAATGCATGGCGAGCTGTTGTGCACCTGTACTGATAAGGCCTACGACAAGCCGGTCGACGTTCTTCCCAAGTGCACACGCCCCGCATTGGGACGACCCATGTGTGGCGCCGTCCTTAGAAAAACAGGCCAGCCGTGCCCCGCTTTCCGCACTTCCAATGGCTTCACGACGCTTTATGACCAGGTTGTCCTGGGACGCCCGGGGCCGCTGGGCGGTATGGGCGCCGCCCTGCCTGCGGGCATCGTCACCATACCTTCGGGAAGCGCTGCCAATCCCAGGGACCCGCATACCATCCTCGTCGGCACTTTGATCGGTACCTATTTCAAGCCGTGGGGGCCTGCAGACTTCTATATGACCGTACAACCGGGCGGAGTGGGTGGGGTCGAATATGCTCATGTGGAGGCGCACCGTGGTCAACAATACTACCTGGTGGTTCGAGGTGCGGCTTTCACTGAGCTCTCGCCTGCCGGGATGGTCTCCTCTCTTGGACATGAGATGATTCACGCCGAGCAACTGCGTCGACCCGGAAACCTCCCCAAGGCGACCGGTCTCAGCGCCATTACTGCCGCTGTGAATGAGCTTGAAGCCTCCAGTTGGGAGACCATGGTCAGCAGCTTCCGATGGCAGATCGGCCCGAACTCGACCTGGAGTTGTGAAACCCCGCTGGAACGAGACCGTTCCGAAGCCCTGCGCTCCTGCCGCGAATGGCAGATCCGAGAGTTGCTGGTGGGCGTCAACCTGAAGTCCACGACTCAAGCCGCCTTTGAAGAATGGATCCGCCAGAACCCATGGGCCAGTACCAACTGGTTGCCGAAGAACCCGCGCTGGAAACAGGTCCGGACCAACGATCTGCCTTCTCAAGTGCCTTTTCCGACCGACCCGGATCACGGGATGGACTGCCACGACGTCTTGGCGGGCCGGTAGCTATCCCCGCTGAATCTTGAAACAGGGCGTCATCATTGGTTGTTGGCAGAGGTCAACTGTTCCCCTCCCGACCGCTCCCGGGGCCGGCGCCTGCTGGTTGACTTTCTTTCTCGCTGTGCTAGAGTGGGCTTAGTTCCAGTGAATCTGAACGAATGCAAAATACCTATCCGGGCTTTCTTAATAGGTAACTCTTGAAGTTGCGGTGCGCGGATGTTACCGCGTGCGAGCACCGAGACCATGCTGCCGGATCCTCATCGCACTGAATTCGGGCGGTGTTGCCTGCGCCGGATTTGACTTGAGGGGATGCGCGTTCTTGTCCTGGGAATGCGCGCTTTCGGCGGCATGGCGACTGGCGGAGAATTCCGACTATGAAGCGGCCCAAAAAGGAACATTTCACGAAGGGTTTCACCAAGGAGCATGGCGCTATCGCTTTGCTCACCGTAGGCCTCGGAAACATCGCCGAGGTACTAGGTTCCCTTCAGAAGGTGAATGAATCGGTCCTCTCGCTGATTGGATACCAATGGGCACGTCACGCCTTTTGGGCAGTGGTGATTGTCATCTGCGCCGGTTATTTCTTCGGCTACCTGTGGTTATACAAGAGGCTCGTGGCCCATCATGTCGGCACGAAGAAGATCCTCCTGGCTTCTTCGATCCTCCTGTGCGCGGGGATTGCTTTTGCCGGAAATCTCGTGCTCCTGCCGAAACCGCCGTTGCCCATCTGGAAGGGAGTTGTCGGACAGTGGCGGGACCTGATCATGCGCACGCAGGATAACGGCAGCAAGGGGTTTCGGGTCGAGGTGAAGGACCCGGGTGCCCATTCCCAGGTTTTTGCCACCGCACAGGGTTTGACCGCTGTTTTGGCGGTCCCCGGTCTACCCCCTCAGGATGTTGAGCCGCTGAAATCGGCGTTCGTCTACCTGGAGAGCCTGCGAAATCAAAGCGGAGAAGAGGGGTGGGGCTACTTTGACAACTCCAAGCCGACTATCACAGAAATTTCCGCGTGGGCGGGTATGGCCAAGATTGAATCCGTTCAGAACGGCAGCTTGTGGACTGACCAGGAGCTGCCCGCCGTCGTCGAATCCATTCTTCGCGATCTTCAACTCCTCATTCGCCGGCAGGACCCGGGAGGTGGATGGAGCCCGATCCCGGAAGTGTCCCCGCCAGCCACGAGGACCTACTCCAGCGCGTTGGCACTTTGGAGCCTGGTCGAGGCCTATCGGACCCCGTCCCTTCGAAACAAGATGCAATCGCCCTATGAGGACAGCATCCGCCGAGGGACCCAGTGGATCTTGAACACTTACCGCAGTCCCCAGGGCTGGGTACCCAATCCCAATCGTCCCAACCAGACGGAATCATATCCGGGATTGACCGCCCAAGTATTGTTCGTCCTGTCCCGCGCTGAAAAGGACTTCGCTTACTTGCGGGACGACTCCACGTTCAAGACCGCCAAGCAAGACTTCCTGAAGGACACAGGACTTGTCGAGCGATCGGTCAGCGACGACAGTCATCTCTCGGACCGGGACCAGTACATATCCCCCTCGGATGTGCAAATCGAAGGCATGACGTATCTTTGGGTGCCGTGGTCGTTGCTCGCCTATCGGAGCCTCTCCACGGACGACTCCTTGTCCAAGGAAGAACGGAAATTGGCCGCGAAGAACCTTGCCACGCTGTACTCGAGGTACGTGGAGGTCTTCCAACGCATCGAAACGGGGGCGACTTATAATCTCGCGGAAAATCTCTTTTGCATTTCCAACGCGTTGAGAGAATAGAATTCCTGCCGCCGCAGTATTCTTTCCCTTGCGGTCTGGTCCGGGCGGGAGGTAACCCCCGGGATGAATCAAAGAGCGATTCATCCCGGCTACCAGGCCAATTTGACGCACTCCTCTTGTCCTTTCCATGTCTTTGAGCTCTCCGACCCGCCGAGGGCCAAGCAAATATCCCTGGTTATTCACAGGAATGAAAACTGGTATATTTCCCTCCGAGCCATCACACCCTGGTCACACAATTCGGGTCTTTATACATGGAGGGAATTTGCCGGACAAGGAACGGATAACGTCGTTAGTGATCGCGGCGCAAGCGGGGGACGACCTCGCTTTTGCAGAGTTGGTCCGTTCGTATCAGGACATGGCGGTGGCTTATGCTGCTTCTATTCTGGGGGATTATCAGCTTGCGGAAGATGCGGCGCAGGAAGCTTTTGTCGAGGCATATCGAGAATTGCGTTCACTGCGCGAACCGGGCGCTTTCGCGGGGTGGTTTCGCACCCTCCTCTTCAAACACTGCGACCGTTTGACGCGCCGGAAGCGGTACCCCATCACTGGCTTAAGTGCGGCGATGGAAGTGGCCTCCCCGCAGCCCTCCCCGCACGAGACCCTCGAGGCGAAGAATGCGCAAACCGCTATCCGGAACGCCATCGCGACCCTTTCCGATGCCGAGCGCGCCGCCGTAATGCTGTACTACCTGGGTGAACACTCGCATGCGACGATCGCCGAATTCCTGGGAGTGACTGCTAATGCCGTCAAGACCCGGTTGTACTCGGCCCGCCAACGATTAAAGAAACACATGAGACACCTTGAGGAAGGGTTACGGGCCGCCCGGCCGTCGAGCGGCCCACACTTTGCCGGGCGGGTCATGAGCGCCTCCTTGACCTTGCAACTCTACTTCGTCGACGTTGACGGCAGCAAACTAGCAGCCGGCAGCACTGTCGCATCCCGGACCGCGGAAGTGCCCCCTGCGCAAACCTGGTTGATCGAGCCACGCCAGACCCTGACAGAAAAAGACTGGGACACGGTCGTTGGCCTGGTGAGGGAACTGCAAATTCCGGGTCTGGGCGCCTCTGGGCAGATGACCGACGCCTTGCTTGAACGGATCTGCCAGCTCGATCACCTGACCTATCTCGACCTGCATGATTCGCCGGAAGTGACCGATGACGGCCTCCGCCACCTGGCGCACCTCCCGCGGTTACAGCATCTTAATTTGAGTTGTCACCGGATCACCGATCAAGGGCTTGAGGTCTTACGCCAACTTCCGCAGCTCAAGACATTTGAGCTTCATCACCAGGGACAAGTGTCAGACGCAGGCTTGGCCCATCTGGCGCAATGCGATCGTCTGGAGCGGGTAAATCTGATGGGGACGCGGACCGGGGACGGCGTCATTAAGGCCCTGACGGGCAAGGCGAGACTCCGGCAATTTTTTGCCGGTACCAATGTCACCGATGCCGGCCTCGAACTGCTCCACCAGTTTCCGGTGTTCAAGACATGGAGGGGCGGCCGGGCACAGATGTCACTTCTGTCCTTCATCGCCCATCCGAACTATCTCTGGCTGAATCTCAAAGCGCCGCTGACGAACAGGGGACTTCGAAACCTGGCGGGCCTCGACGGGCTTTACGCAGTGAACCTTTTCGGAACGATGGGACATGCGCCCTTCGACCCCATCAACTCCGCGATCACACCGGAGGGTTTGAGTCATTTGGCGAGTCTTCCCCATTTGGGCTGGCTGGGTTGTTGCGCCCAGCTTTGCACCGATGAAGCGATGCATCACATCAGCAGTATCCCTCGTCTCCGTTTCCTGATGTGCCAGGATGCGGTCGCGGGCGACAAGGGTTTTATGGAGTTGGGCCGTTCGCCTTCTATTGAATACATTTGGGGACGGCGCTGCTACAACCTCACCGGGCACGGGTTTGCCGCCCTCCAGGCGATGCCGGCGTTGCGCGGACTTTCGGTGAGCTGCAGAAACGTCGATGACGAGGGCTTATCGACGTTGCCTCGCTTCCCCGCGCTTCGGGAATTCATGCCGATGGACGTCCCCGACGACGGATTTCGTCATGTGGGCCGCTGTGGACAGCTTGAAGCCCTGCACTGCATGTATTGTCCGGAAATGACCGACGCTGCAACCGCGCATATCGCCGGCTTGTCCAAGCTGAAATCCTATCAAGCTTGGAGCACCCGGATGACGGATCGCAGCCTGGAGATTCTGGGAAGGATGTCGTCTCTCGAACATCTGCGCTTCTATAAGTGCGATGGCATCACCCAGGCAGGCCTGGCCTCCCTGGCTGGCCTTCCCCGGCTACTTGAGGTCGATCTCGAGAGCTTGCGACATACTACGCCCGAAGACGCGGCTGTTTTCCCCGCCCATGTCCGTGTGAACTATTCGGCGTAGATTCCTTGTCACGTGTTATGGCCACTCCGCGGGCCGACAAATGCACCTCGACCTCGTCGCTCGAAACGCTCCGCGAACACGGCATGTCACCCGAAATGCGCAAGGGAAATGTGATCGCCAAGTCGCACGCAGACTCACACCCCAGTTTCTGGTTCAGCCCGGTTGAGTCCCTGCTGAATTTGAAATTGGTGGAACACGGGTCGGCGCGCATCCCGAAAATGGGAGTTGACCCCGGGGAGTCAGCTCTTCTTGGAGGTGACAGCGTAAAAAGCCTCGACCACCTGCTCCACCTGCTTGCTTCCACACTTGGGGCACTCGGGCTTTTTCTTTTCGTATTCGGTCAGGGACATAACAAGCGAGAATATCTTCTTGCACTTCAAACATTCGAATTCATAGATGGGCATGGGAGACCTCCACGGAATTCTCAGCTTTGTTGAGGTCTATTATACGGCATTTGTTTGTAAGATGGAATCCAGCGAAGGTTTGGGAGGGGGAACCGGGATGCCAGGGTTTCAAAGAGGACGGCCTCCACGCCAAAATCCCGGGGCCAAGTTGTGGATCTAGCTTCGCGGGCAGGGTCCTCGGCGCTCCCTGTTTGGGCCACCGTCCGTCAGGATTCGGAGCCTTCCGTGCACATCGAACTGCATTCCCTTGGAGCCTCAGTCAAGGTCAAATCATTGCTGCGGCCCTGGAAAATTCAAAGAGGCTTGCCTTGCCTTTCGGATTGATTTGATCGATCCTCCGTTCTCCAGCTCGTGTATCGCCGCTCTCAGAGTGTCATCAATCTCGTTTCTCGGCACGGCAATAACCGAATCTTCGCCTGCCCGACCCGACTCTCCATCGTTGGTTTGGAAGCGAACTCTTGGTATCAGAATGCAGTAAGGTAAGAGTTCGGGAAGGTACGGAAGCACTTCGGGTATGAAACTCAGATACCTTGCCAGATCCTCCGGGTCATTCAGGCTCAGAATCATTAGATCGAAATCGGCTCCGAACAGATTGGCATAGAGGCCGTCGTCTCTCAGGCTGATATGCCGGACCGTGCAGCGATACTTGAAGAACAAGTCAACCCAAAAAAGTGACGGGTGGGGGTCAGAGTTGACCAGGAGCACTTTGATTCGGTTGTCTACGAGGTGAGTCATGGTCCACCGCCTTATCCCAGCGTCAGGGGTTCTCTCGTTGAATTTAACTTCCCCGGTCAGAGTTCAAGGTTTTCTGTCCACCCGTTCGATGTTGAATGGCGGGAGCATAAATGCCGCCAAAATCCCACCGATCCACCCGCATTGGAATGTCGTCACCGGCACCTGGAGGAAGGGGTCAGTTCCGGAATTCATTGGATTTCAGCGGAAGCACTCCTGTCGACAAGAAAGTATGAATGGACGGTGAGGGGGAGGGGCCAACTACAATCCAACGTTGACAGCGGATTGGATTCCAATCAGCTCTCAGGCGTCGGGAGAGTTCAACAGGTTTAACGTCGCGTCGGCGGGGCGCGACTGATCAGGCCTCCTCAAAACCCCGGCCACCGTTCGTAAGATCAAATGGAACCATTCCTACGAACCGATTGCCCCACCGGTCAACACCTGGGTTTGCTTTGTCGAGAACCCTCTACTCTGGCTCTAACGGGGGAGAGTCCGGATTCTGGCAAAAACAAATGCCCCGGAGAAACACTTTGATTTTCCAAGTTAAACCAAAGATTCAAAATCCTTACCAGTGGGGGTCGCTACCCGACAACCAGTATACGAATCCTCCCATATAAATTCAAGGAGATTGATGCAAGCGAAACAATTCACAAAGAAGTAGTCCAGGAGGCAACCGTTGGGATAAAATTTACTAACACAAGGAGGAAGATCAAGCGGGGATTTGGACCGGGAAATCCACCCCTGGAGGAAAGGAGGGCTGCAAATGACGACATTCGCCGCATGCGCGAGCACCTGGGATCCGCCACGGGGCGCACGCCGCCGGGAAGGACTGCGACGGTGGTTCTGACAATGAATGAGTACACACGGTACTGGGCTTCGGGTGTGGCAACGGCTGCGCGCGAAGGATCAGCCACCGAGCTTGTCATATTTAAAGACCCTTCCGTGCCGCCTTACTTCTGTGACCATCCAGCCCTTCAGAAACGCTTCAAAAAACCCCCGGCCTAAACCGGAAGCGGTGGTAGGATGAGGACGTTTTTATCGGCCCCCCCGTGGTAAGGGACATCTTCTGATTCGGAGACTGGAATGATGAGGCGTGCCTTCCTGTTGGTTCTTTTTCTTGTATCCGTACTTTGCGTCAGCGCGGCGCAACGTGCCGTTGATGCGCTCAGCGTCATTCAGGAGTTCAATCGAATCGCCGCTCAAGACCTCTGGCCGGGATTCGAGCCTGCGAAAACGCCAATCGAATTCTACGATGGCACCCATACCTATCTTTGCAACCATCCTTCCCCACCGGAGGGATTCCGCCCCGTCCCGGGTCGAAAGAACATCTTTCTCTATCCAGGCCAACATGACACCGTGCGCGCCAATACCGGGACGGAAGTCAGCGGCTTCCCCACCGCCACGGCCGATCTCTCGAATCCGAGGAATTCTTCCGCGACGGAACTCGCCGCTTTGCTCCTTCACGAGGCGTTCCATGTTTTTGAGCACAAGCGCTATCCGAAGTGGGGGGCCAATGAAGTGGACCTGTTTACTTATCCCATCGACAACGCCGAACTCCTGGCCGAGAGGCGTCTTGAGAGTGGTTCGCTGGTTCGAGCCTTGGGTTCAAGTGCAGAGACGGAAGCGGTATGCTGGTCCCAGAAGGCCCTCGAAATTCGCGCGAAACGATTCGGCGCGATCCCGGCGAATGCCGCGACCTATGAACGCCAGTCGGAATTATTCGAAGGACTGGCGCAGTATGTTCAATTCAAGTCAATCGGGAAAGCTGCTGCCCTCACGGCGGAGGATTTTCCACCCGACCAGGGACAGGTTCGCCAGCGCGGCTATGCGACGGGACAGGCGCTGGCGTTGTTGCTGGAGCGCCTCGAGCCCGCGTGGAAGTTGAAGCTTGGCGCTGAGACCGGAGGATCGTTGGATGAGCTTCTCAGCGACCGCTTGCGCACGATGACGGTGCCGGCGCAATGCGACTTTACCGCGCGGGAATCCGAAGCCGCGGTCACGCGCGCCCGACAGGATATTGCCGAATCGGCCGCCAACCGGAAGCGACAGAAGCAGGAATTTCTCGATGCCCGGGGCACCCGCCTTGAAATCATCGCTGGCAAAGAGCCCCTCTGGCCGCAAGCTTTTGACCCTTGGAATGTCGTAAATCTCGGCAACCGCGAAATCCTGCACACGCGCTGGATCAAGCTGGGCAACGGCAGCGGCACCATCGAAGTCCTCGGGCATCGGGCCCTGACGGAGGCGGCGGGCGCTCACCCTCTCTTCAACGGAGTCCGTCGTCTGATCGTGACCGGGCTGGCCGAGCCCAAGGTCTCCGCCAGCGAAGGAAAGGTGACCCTCGAAGCGAGTGGCATTAAAGCCAACTTTACGGGAACGGTGCAGCGAGAATCAGAAGTCGTCCGCATTGTCCTGCCATGAGGCCGGATTACGTACAACGCGACGAAGCACTGCGGCAATTTAGACAAAGGGGCTTCTCCCCTTGCTTCCTTTCGATAAAGGCTGAAGTGACAAAGAATGAGCACGCATGCCCCCCCATTCTGTGACAAAATTGTGACAATCGTCTTCTACACTGTCCCCGTCGAATGTTTGTGATTTGATTGGCCAGCTGAATTTGAGTCCTCCGGGTGCGGGCATCTACGGAGACTGTCTTGCAATCTCGCAGCTCACCGTATGGTTTGGCTTCCCTCCCGCCAAAATTTTCCCCGATTCAGACCCTTTCAATTGCGGATGATACTGGACTTGCGCACCTTGAGTTCACGTTCTTGTTACCTACTGTGATGTCCGGCCGATCCTTGCGCCGGCCACAGAACATGGAGGCAATATGCGGAATAAGATCGTCCTAGTGTCGACTCTTCTGGGACTGCTTGTCATAAGCTCTTCCCTTTTTGGCCAGACCTTTTGGACCCACAAGGACCTGGTGTTCGGCCAGGTGGCTGCCGGCGGCGGATACGAGACCGTGCTCAACGTCACCAATCGCGGCTCTGTCACGTATCCCGGGGTAATGTGGCTTCTCACGGGCAACGGGGTCGCCTGGACCCCATTCGTCAATGGCGTCCTCTCAAGTGGCACCACAGCCATATCCATCCCGCCAGGCGTCACGCAGAGCTTTCACATCACGGTGAATGGTGGCGTTCAAACCGGAACGGTGTTCGTTTACAGAGGCAGCTCAGTGAACGACAATTTCCTGGAGGGAAATCTTACCTACTTCATTCGTTCAGGTTCCACGATCACTGACAGCGTCGGGGTTCCTCCCTCCAACGAATTTTATGTGTCCACAGTTGCATTCGAGGATTTTTCAACCATCGCGCTCGCCCTCAACAATGGAGATTCCGCTTCGGGCCATATCGCGCACCTCACCCTGAGGCTTTTCAATGAGAACAATGGAAATGTGGCAACCAGAACCATGGACCTTTGTGGGCACGCGTGCCATACCGCGCAATTCCTGAGCGAAATATTCTCGGGAACCAGTTTAGGCCGGGGCCGGCTTGAGATTTCGACTGCGGACTACCCCGTCTATGGAACCGCCCTGACCTTCGTGAACAATCAATTCTCTTCCTTGCCGTTGGAAGGTGCCCCACGCGCTTACAGATTTACCACCAACACCCCTGCCTTCGGCATAACAACGGCGGGCGATGCCAGTCTGTGGGTGGATGGGTTCTATGTCGGGGGATACGTCCGATTCACTACCCTTAATGGATCCCCCCTCAGTGTCCCGGAGGTGTATTTCCTGGGTGGGCGCCTCGTCGGGACCGCCTTGAGGCTATCGTTCTATGCGGATGGTGGAAATGTGGCCTTCGGCGGGGTGTCAGCGAATGCCTATATGAGAATTACGAACTTCAATTTTTCATCAAATACCCTGAATGACTTGAATAACGTTTTTGTGGTGACCTGGGTAGACCCCTTTTACTCGGGTGGCTCTTACGCTTACGGGACCTCCCGGACGGGGACGATGACGCTGACCCGGACCAATTGATTCTGTTTTCAACACAATGAGAGCTGCTCATTGCTGGATGGATATTGAGGCTCTACGCATTAAAACCGCACACCCCGATTCATCGGGGTGTGCGCCAACCCGCCAATAATCATCGGCCTGCAAAATCTGAAATTTCTAATTTGAGATCGGAGGGTCCCCTTCAAGGGGCCTGAACACGGGTGTTAAGAAGGGCTTCCACGCCAATCCAGAACCTTGAACTCGACTTCGTGTCAAGCCTTCCAAGAAGAGGGGGCAGCGGTCTGGAGCTCTTTCTCGGCTTCCATCATCCTCACCTCACAAGTTTCCAGACGGAAGGTCGAGCCTTGACGCCAGAAACGCGCCTTCAATTTCGGAATCCGGGCTAATAATTCAGGAACCGGGCAACGCGATCTCGAAACCAATTGTGTTTTTTTCCCAGTTCATCAAAAGTGAAAACCATGAGCACCCTTTCCCCGCCTTCCTTCGGCGTGATTCCTCGATGGAGCATGCGTCCTCCGGACATGAACAGCAGGTCACCCGGCTGGAGAATGATTTGCCGATGAGGAAAAACGGAAAACACCTGGGGAATGAAATAAAGCGGATAGAGAAGGAATTTCAGAAATCGAGTGAGTTGTGGGGAGATCACATGGAGCTGGCCGTCATTGCTGTTCTTTAAGGCAAGGAGGATGACCCAGGAGTGTCCATCCAGATGCCAGCGAAAACCATCGCCCCGCCGCGTATAGCGCTGAACGCGCATGCTTCGCCGGGGACTGTCCAGCCACTGGAGGCGCTGGCCTGCCATTTCCTCCGCAGTGGCGAGAAGGCGCCGCTCGCCGAATGAGAGGACTTCCGGCAGTCGAGCCCGGATGCTTTCGCCGTCAATCACCTGATATTGCGGTCCTAATCCCCCTCGGCCGCGCGTCTCGACGAAGAGTCCCTGGTTCTCCAGAAGCAGTTCCAGGAAATGTTGAATCTCTTCCGGGGACAGGAAGTTCTTGACCACAATACAGGGCTCCACCCGAGATCCTCCCAGACTGGCTTTTTGATGCGCAATTTCCTGTGAAAAACCTGATTCGTGCCCCCAAGGGTCGAGGATAGAAATATTATTCGGATCAGATTGGGGAACAAGACAAACCGGGAACAGGCTAAGGATTGTCTTTCTCCCGAATGTAAGCTCAATTTAACCCTAATTTATGTAAAATAACAAACTCCGGAAGGGAATGGTCCTTCGATGAAATATTTTATCACGGGAGCGACTGGCTTTATCGGTTCGCGCGTCGCTGCTCAACTGATTGAATCCGGCCACCAGGTTATCGCCTTGGTTAGAGACCGGGAGCGCGCAAAAGGCCTCGTCGCCCTGGGCGTGAAACTCTTCGAGGGGGACATCGTCAACCGGGATAGCCTGCGCACCCCCATGACCGATGTGGACGGGATTTTTCATCTGGCGGCATGGTACAAGATCGGGGCTCGTGACAAAGGCACCGCTTATTGGACCAACGTTGTGGGGACTCGCCACGTCTTGGAGATGATGAAGGAATTGTCCATTCCCAAGGGAGTGTATACGAGCACCGTGGCCGTCTTTTCGGACACGCACGGAAGCCTTCCGGATGAATCGTATTGCTACGAGGGTCCCCACCTCAGCGAATACGATCGGACCAAATGGTTGGCGCATTACACCGTCGCGTTACCGAGGATGCGGGCGGGCCTTCCCCTGGTCATCGTGCAACCCGGCGCAGTGTACGGTCCGGGGGACCCGAGCATCCTGGGCAACACCTTGCGTCAGTATCTGCGTCGGCGGCTCCCCATGATCCCCCGCGCCAGCGCCTTTTGCTGGGCCCACGTGGACGATGTTGCGAGGGGTCATCTTCTCGCCATGGACAAGGGGAAGCCCGGGGAGAGTTATATCATTGCCGGGCCGAAACACAGCCTGGTCGAAACTTTCGACATGGCAAGCGCCATCACCGGAATCAAGCCTCCACCGGTTCGCGTTCCGTCGACCTTGATGAAGGGGATGTCCCTCCTTGTGCGACCCGTTGAGCCGTTTCTCCCGTTGCCCGAGGCGTACACCTCGGAAGGCCTGCGGGTGGCGGCCGGCGTGACCTATCTGGGCAACAATGAAAAAGCACGCCGGGAACTGGGATATAACCCTCGGTCTTTAAAGGACGGGCTGCGCGAGACGCTGCTTGGGATGATGAATGAATTGGGAATCCAGCTTGGAGCTGAACTCCACCGGCGATAGAATTCAAAAGATACGATTTACTCACATTGATTTTGGAGGGAGTTCTCATGAAATGGTATTTCAAGGCACTCGTACTGGTTCTGGCCGCATTCATATCGGTTACCTGGGCTCAGGAGGAGAAAGACGTCGAGGGAGGAAAAGATCATCCGTTGTTCACGCGAATGCCCGGTTACTATCTCTCCAGCTTCGAGGAGAAAGACTTCGACAGTTATGAGCCCTCCTATCTCTCAGGCAATGAGGCCCGCTGGGAAGGCAAGACGACAAAATTGGAATACACCCTCAAGGCCGGCGCGAAGCCCGTCAGCATGATTCAGATTGTAAGGAATTACCAGAATGCCGCCGGCAGCATCGGAGGCAAGATCCTGTCCAGTGAAACGCGCGTCACAAATTTAAAAATCCAAAAAGGGGGAGCGGTGACCTACGCGCACGTGGAGGCGTTCAATGACGGGCGGAACTACGAACTCGTCATCGTGGAAACCAAACCCATGGCCCAGGAAGTGACGGCCGATGCGAATTCACTTAACCGGAGTCTCGCGGCCACAGGAAAAGTGGCTGTCTACGGAATCTACTTTGACACTGGAAAATCGATACTCAAGCCGGAGTCCGACCCAACGCTCGAAGAAATCGTAAAGCTCCTCCACAACGACGCGCGTCTCCAATTATATGTGGTGGGGCACACGGATAGTGTCGGCACCCTCGAGTCCAATTTAAAACTTTCTGCGGAGAGGGCCGCCGCCGTGGTGAAAGCGATGGTCGGACGCGGGATCGAGCCCACGCGCCTGAAATCGGCGGGAGTCGGACCCTACTGCCCGGAGACATCGAACAAGACGGAGGAGGGTAAGGCGAAGAACAGGAGAGTGGAGTTAGTCGAACAGAACTAAGCCGAAAACCAAGGAGCAATGATCATGATCATCTCAGTCATCAACCACACGAATGGCCAGATCCCCGATGAAGAAATCCAGCGGGTGGTCCAAGCCATCAATCGGCAGATCGCCGGGGATTTCGAACCCTACTGGAGCCTGGGGGCGAGGCTGCGGCTGGAGGGCCGGAGCGGCAAGAGACCGAGCAAAGTGGACCTGGCCGACATGCGCGGCGATGCGGTCCTCTACCTCTGGAATGGGGCCGATGTGTCGGACGCCCTGGGTTATCACGATACCAACAATCGCGGAATCCCTTATGGCTTTGTCTTCACTCAGCTCTCCAAAGAGCTGGAGGAGAACTGGACCGTCACCCTTTCACATGAAGCGCTGGAATTGATCGCCGATCCTGAGGCCAACCTGCTGGTGCAAGGCCCTCATCCCGCTCACCCCCATCGGGCCGTGTTCCACTGGTATGAAATGTCCGACGCCGTGCAGGGAGACACTTACAAGATTGATGGGGTGGAAGTTTCCAATTTTGTGTTGCCCCTGTACTTCACCGGCGGGGACGAACTCGGCAGCCGCAACGACTTTCTGGGCCGGAGCCACAAGGGAAAGACCTTGCAGTCGTTCGGTGTGAACCCGGGGGGCTATATCGGTTTTTTTGACCCGCACACCGGCAAACACAGCACCTTCTCGATGAAGGACGACGCCCGGGCGGCGAAACGCCTCGCCCTGAAGCTCAAGACCAAGAGCGCGCGCAGTTATCGCCACCAGTACTTGACTTCGAGCAGGAACAAGACGGCGGACCTGATTGCGGTTCCGCGGAACCGTTGAGAAGCCCGGGGGTGCTCCACGCTGGCTTTACTCTTTCTTGAAAAGGTTGTCGAAGGCCTTGCGGGGATCGACAGACCGGGAGGAAGCTTGGGAGGTCTCGCGCTCGACGGTTACGCGGGGCGAGTAAAAAGTGCAGCTGTTCCGTGCGTCTTTCTTTGCCACCCGCTCTTCAATGGGGCGACTGCACTCGAAATGCGCAGAGGGTTCAAAGTAATTGCACTGTTTGCAGCTGTGGAGTTCGAAGCCGCAACGTATACACTGCCCGGAGAAGTCCGGTTCGCCGGGAAGGATGGCGCCGCATCCGGCGCAACGGACCACAGAATGCGTCGCGGGCATATTCGGCGTTCGCGGCCCAAAAATGTCGGGCCTGGCAGCAGGCGATTGTCCGGACCGCTTTTCGCTCCGGTTGGAATCCTGATAACCTCGCTGTCGGTACTTACGGTCTCCCATCGGTTCTCCTGTTTTGCCCGGCCACGGAACCGGGGAATTGAATGATCAACTGACCAACTTCGCGCCAAGCTTCTACTATTAGAACAACCCACCAGTCCAAGAGGTTCCAACGCGGCGATTGCTTGAAGAAAGTGTAGAGCCGGGAAGGAGCGAATTCAAGGAGAATGTATCATGGATTCCGGATGCAAGATAGTTTGGAGGGGAGAAGGTCTAACGCTCGCGCACTCTCGAGGAGATTGGCGAATGATGAGTTCTGCACTCTGCCCCGATCAGAGTTCTTAGACGAAAGGTCATGGCCCGACATCCTGCTAGGCGGAGATCAACATATGGCATCTGGTCTTGACACGCTCAGTTTCAAAGGGCAGCAGAACATCCTGGTGGTGAACGGGCCTCCCCGCTTTGAGCGTGAGTTGTCGCGCCTCAAAGCCGTGGTTATTCACCGAAGTTCTAACGCGATGAAGGAGGTCTCCTATTCGTCGGAGTTCGTCCCAAAGAAGCGAGCGGTTGACGCGCTTGCCGAAGCGGTGGCAGCCAAATCAAGTGATGATGCGATGGAGGCACATTCGAGGCGTCGAAAGGATCAACGGAGGACAACAGTGAGGAGACCTGGTTTAGTCGCGCGTCAGCGACCGTTTGTGTTGTGCCTGGTGGTTCCGATTCTGTGGCTTACTGCGGTCGCTCGGGCAGATACCGCACAAGACCAAATTGTCGGGAAGTGGCGGGGTTCTTCGACCTGCATGAATCGGGAGGCGGCTCCGGCTTGCACAGATGAACAGGTCGTCTATCGAATCAAAGGGACGCCGGGAAAGACGGATAAGGTGACGGTCGAAGCTGATAAGATCGTGGACGGCAAAGCCGTGCCCATGGGGGTCCTCGAGTTCACATACGACCCGGGAGACGGGAGTTGGACGTCAGAGGTCCAGACCCCACGATTCCATCAGCTGTGGAGACTCGCAGTTCGTGGCGCCCTGATAACGGGCACGCTGAGCCTCCTGCCCTCCAAAACCGTCGTACGAAACCTAGAACTCCACAAGGAAAAGTGAGCGTCAGCCGGCATGATCCAAGCCACGCCACAAGGCTCTCACGACCTGCCGAGCGTTCCTGACCACGCCTCAAATCCGCGCCCCTTTCGTTCACCCTCCTTGAAGAAAGCCAGATAGGTCATGACGCGGTAGCCCACGAATTCCTGCTGGTCGGGTTGAAGCTGGGCCAGTTCATGAACGGCCCGCCAGGTGCCCGCATTGATATAGATTTGTTCCAACAAGCCCGAATCCATTTGCACGGTATCCAGGGGAATGACCTCATGATGGTGGGTGTGTCCGTAAACAATGTAGCGCGCCCGGCGGTTCTTGAATTCCGCCTCCGTGAAGGCGTTTTGATAGAAGGCCCCTTCCTGCATCCCGAGTCTTTCCTTGCACCAGGCCACGATGGCGCTCAGATTGTTCAGAGATACGCCCTTCGAGAACTTCAACGCCCATTCCAGCTTTGTCACATTGTCGAAAAGCTGCTTGACGGAGTGGTGCCCTTGGACAAACTCGAGGCCCAGGAACCTGTCTACCAGTTCATCCCAGATCGCCTTGACTTGCTTTGCCATGGGATCCGGACAGGTCCGCCGGAGAAGACCCGTTATCCAGACCGGGGTAATCAGGAGGGGGAGCACATTGTCGATTTCCTTGAGTCCCCGTGTGCAATCCTCCGGCAATTCGCCGCCCAGACGCTTCTGAACCTCATCAGGAAATCCATTCAGAAGCTCAACGACGATAGCGTCACCCAGGGAAGAGGCATTCCGGTCCTGGTCATAGTTGAATGAATCGAAGATATCCCCATGCCTGGCATATACGCGATGTGCCCGGAAAACCTCTCTGAGCGCATCGGACTCAAAGGGGTCATGCGGGAACGGCGCGTCGGCGGGTTGATCCAGCCCGATTGCGTCCACGATGGACTGTCGGATGGAATTGTGAGCCGGTCCGGGCACATGGAAGAACCAGTCATGGTTGCCGACAACATAATAAAGATGAACCTTGATCGGTATCCGCTCCGGGGCGAGAGGGTCCCGGGATACGACAGCTGGGACGCCGGCCTTCGTTGCGGGCGGAAGTGTCATCACTCGCCCGTCACCCAGACTCTTCAGAATGGCAATGGACTTCTGATTCTTATCGAGGATGGCCCGGGTAATTTCTGACACCCGCAGCATGAAATTGGGATCCTCGGGGCTTGACCATGGGCGCACCGTACCGGTCAGCCATTTACTCGATCGAATCACATCGAGGACATCCCCCAGGAGCACAACATGAAGCTCCTGAATCGGCACGTATGTGCCATCCCTTCGCCAGGACGCATCGTAGGCCATGTCCCTCAGGCGTTCGCGGAAGGCGGCAAAGGCCCCGGCATGAATGGTCTCTCCCGAAGAACCATCGGTTAGATGCAGGTCACTTACAAAGACGATCATAATCAGCCTCCTTGGAAACCCTCAAATTGCTACTTCCAACTTGTCCGCTTCCCCTTCCCAGATCGGCCATCAGCGAAGCGGACCAAACAAGGTCCAATCCCGGGCTGGATGTAACTCTCACTCGGCAACTTCGTGGAGGGAAGCCCCCGGTTTTCGCTCGCACGATGTTTTCTCCCAGTAACTGGGTGCGGGAACGAAAACCCTTGCCCCACGCTCCTTCTGCGATAAGGGAATCTCTAAATGTCATAGGGATCGAAACCGATTTCCATTCTCCTTCGTTGCCATTCCTCATCCATCAGAAGAAAATATCCAAACAGCCGATACTGGTAGGCCGCAGGGTCTTCCCGGGGGTCATAGGTCTTCAGGAGCTCGGTCGCGTAGATCAGTTGACCCAGGTACAAGCCCTCAGCGATTTTCACCAACTCGTCGATACAGTAATTGTCCGGTGGAAGGGTCTTGAGCTTTGGCCAACGGTAATTGAACAGGAAAACCTCCTTGCCCTGGTTGTCTTCGTTAATGGAGGCGCCCTTTCGAGCGATAAAGAAAAAGCACTTGGCGTCATACCCCCAGTGTTTGGATTCCTCGACAGGGACCTCTTCGGTCCAAACCCCGGCGAGTTTCATCATCTCCCCGATAAACTTCTGCTTGGTGGTCTTGAAGGATTGAGTGTTGGTCCCCCAGAAGGTGGGCACCAATCCCTGTTCAAAACCGTCAGTAATTTCCTTTAACCGATCCAGGCTGATCGGGTCAAAGGTCTTGCCCGTCCAGGGGGTGAATCGTCGACCTAACAACCAGCCCACATTCAGTGTGTTGACATTGAAGAATTTGTAAAAGCCTTCGGCGTGGAAGGTGACGACCGCTCCACGGAAAAAACCTCTCACTTCATCCGGGCCGACCCCACGGTTGAAGAGCTCATGCAGTTTCAGAAAACAGGGGGAGTGGTTGTCGAAGTTCTTCATGAGCTGATCGGAG
The DNA here is from genome assembly GCA_020073085.1 of Terriglobia bacterium. NCBI lineage: Bacteria > Pseudomonadati > Acidobacteriota > Terriglobia > Terriglobia bacterium. The sequence continues at coordinate 51,074 of JAIQFV010000007.1, forward strand.
TAATCCTTGAGAAGGTCGAGTATGGTTTCGAAGCGTTTCATGTCCTCGTGGATCTCGGCGAGCACATTGTCGTTGCAGTTTCCATCGACAGGGTCGGCAAAGGTGAACGTGGTGAATTTCGGCAGTGTAACGCTGACGAGCGGCCCTCCCGGGGCCCTCCCCTCCGCCTGTTTTGGAGCTTCGAGATGGGCCGTAGTACGGCCGGGCTTAATATTGGGGAAGACTCTCCGGGTCTCGCTCGCCCAACTGTCATCCATGAGCAGGAAGTAACCGAAGTGCTGGTAGTCGTACTTCTCAACCGGAAGGTCAGGGTCGAATTGCCCAAGCATGTTCCGGGTCGCAAACAAAAGCTGCCCTAAGTAGACGCCATCCGTCACCTGCACCAACTCGTCGATGAGGTAGCTGATCGGGGGGAGGCTCCCCAGGTTGTGCCAGCGATAGTTCAGCTGAAAGACCTCACGCTTTGATCCAGCATAAACAGATTGAGCGCGCCGAGCGATGAAGAGGCCCCCGTTTTTGTCATAACCATAGAGGTTTCTCTCCTCGAGCGGAGCGTCCTTTAAATGCATCAGGAAGGTAACCATCGAGAGGCTGATCTTGTTGAGGATGGAGTCTTCCACTTTCTCGAAATGATTTATACCCAGATAGGTGGGAGTTTCTCCCTGCTCGAATCCGGCGGTGTAATCTCGAAGTTGGTCTCTGGTCACGGGATGAAAGGATTTCCCCACCCATGGCGCGACCGGCCCCACGGTGGTACCCCACACGAACCCGATAAAATTTCCATAGGAGGCCAGAAGGTCATGCTCATCGCCCGTTCGAAGGCCTACAGCCACGCCATCATGATGGCCCACCACCTGGGTCGGCGTGAGCCCTGCCTCGAAGAGGCGCGAGATCTTCTGGTACGGGCGGGCGTTGTTATCGAGTTTGCCGCGGAGTTCATCGATGTAGGATTTCATCGCTTCGAGAACCGAGTTCGCCTGGACGTCCCTTTGAATTTCATCTAGAAGTGGATCCAGGCCTGTCTTTCCTTCCAGGCATCTAAGAGTCTTGAATTTGTTATCAACCATGGTCAGACCTCCCGGGGATCAACCCACGAGTGCAACACAGGAGCATTTCACCGGGATCAGTACCCATACGCATCCAGCGAAATAGCTCCGGGAGTGTGAAATCAGTCGGTGGAAAACCTGGGGCTTGATTTCGAGCATTAGAGCCGAGGACACTTCATACGGGGATCTGCAAATGTGAAGGGTCGGGGTGCAGTTAACACAGGCATTCGAACGTTGGGAACACACCCCGCTCCTCGTCCAAAGGGATTGCACGAACCTATGGAACTCCGGGCAGTCGTGTGAATGGAAAGTCTCAGCAAAGATGCCAAGGTTAAATAACCGACCAGGAAGAGAATCGTCAGGGACCATTTTGAGATCCCTTCTCCGAAATCCCGCTACAGAACTCCCGGGAGGAAATCGTTAAGCCTCATGTGCTCTTGCTACGCCGATGAATGGCACTTGTCAAGTGTAATCTCCAAGCCTGGGCGGCCTCAAATCACCCCGGACGAGGACCATGGGCTATTTCAAATGATGGTGTCAGGGTAATAAAGATCGCTGTCTACCAATGCCCCGCCTGGCAACCTCCCATCGCGGCGGATCACCCGGTCAACCCAGGCCAAATCACCTCTTCCCGTCTTCTCTTGACAATGCTGAACAGCAGGGGTAAACATGAATCAACTTATCAGTGCGGTCTGGCCTGGATTGAAAGAAGGGGGCACAGACGCACCCAGGCTGGAGATGAGGAGGCGCAAGGGATTCTGACTCGATCTCTCGTGCAGCAAGTAAGACTTTTTACACTACTGTTCTTTTGCGAAGGCCCTCCTTTTTTGCTCTCCCGTTTCATCAAGTAATCGACGGGTTTCTGGTAGCAAGAGTGATGTTCCTCTTCCTGTTTTTTCAGGGGATGGATTTGCGACCGGCCTCCCGGAACCACGATCCGAGCGCGATAACATCCTGGCCCGTTCACACCGCAAGGGCTCAACCCTTGCCTTTCAATATTTAGGTAGATTGCGTTTGAACCGATGCAACAGGTCTTATGGGAGGACTGGCGATGACCACCCTAATCAACCGAGATCTTTCCTTACGGGATGTCAAGCTCGCGCCTCAACTGGAGGCCTTGCGCGAGGCCTATTTCCGCGCTGTGCCCGAGGTCTGCTCCGAGCGGCCGATGTTGATCACAAAATTCAGCCGGGCCGCAGGCCTTTTTGGCTGTGAGAAGATCACAGTCCTGGAGAAGGGCCGCCTCTACCGAAAGGTATTGGAGAACCGATCCCCCATTGCGTGTCACACCTGTGCCCATGAGCAGACCGCTGAAGGGATGAAGGAGTTTCGCTTCGAAGACAGCTCTCCTTTCGCAGGTTCCACCACCAGCAAGTTCAAAGGGGTGCCGATGTACCCGGAGTTCATGGCACTGTCCCTGTGGCCGGAACTTTGGACGTTGTCCCGACGCAAGAGCAATCCTTACTACATCAGCGATGGTGACGTACGAACGCTTAACTTCGATGTCTTTCCCTATTGGATGAAAGAGAACATCGTGGAACTGGCGCGCGCCCGCGGAGGCGATGCCGACCGCAACCGGATCCAGCTTCTGCAGAAGTTTGTTCTCTTCCTCGCCAGCAAGCCCAATTGCATTTCGCACACGATCCCCGACTTCTCCCGGGCCTTGAATGAAGGCCTGCGGGCGGTGATCGATGACGCCCAGGGGCGACTGGGCCCCACCGAAGAGGGTTCCCGGAAGGAGTTCTACCAGGCGATCATCGAGGTGATGGAGGGGGTGATCGCGTATGCCCACCGGTTGGCTGATGCCGCCGCTCAGATGGCGGACCAGGAAACCGATCCCGGCAGGAAGATGAACCTGGCGGAGATCGCGCGGATTTATCGACGCGTCCCGGAGTATCCCGCCGAATCGTTTCGCGAAGGATTGACCACGGTCTGGATTTGCTGGACAGCCCTTCACCTGGAAAATCCAAATGTCGGATTGAGTCTGGGCCGCCTGGATCAGATCCTCTATCCCCTCTATGACCGGGACCTCCAATCCAACCGCCTGACCGTGGAACGGGCGGTCGAACTGCTGGGTTATCTGTGGTTGAAGATTGGGGACCATGTCCCGATGATCCCGAGCGCCGGGGAGCAATTGTTTGGGGGGACCGGCTCCAACCAGGCGATTACCATCGGCGGCGTGAATGCGGATGGTCGCGATGCCGTTAACGATCTCACCTACGTGATGCTCCGCGCCATCGAACTGATGATGCTGCGGGATCCCAATCTCAATGCCCGCTACCACCCCGAGGTCAATGAGGACGCCTACCTCCGGAGGCTATGCGAAGCAAACCTGAACACCCGGGCCACACCTGCGTTGCACAATGATCGAGCGGTCATTCTGGCGCTGACTCAAAGTGGACACACCCTGGCGCAGGCCCGTGATTACGGCGTTATCGGGTGTGTCGAACCGGGAAGTAACGGTCGCTTTTATGGTCATTCCGGCGCCCTGTTGTTGAATCTTCCGTCCGCCCTGGAGCTGGCGCTGTTCAACGGACGGCACCGGCACTTCGGCATGGAAACCGTCGTCAGCCTGGAGACAGGCGCCCCGGCGACTTTTACATCGTTCGAGCAATTTAAGCAGGCCGTCAGGAAGCAGATTCTCTGGGTTGTTGATCAGGCCGTGGCCCTCAACGAGCTGCTCGGAAAGATTCATCAACAGTTCTACCCGACACCGATCCTCTCGGCGCTCTTTGAAGGTCCGATGGAAAAAGGCAAGGACTTGATCGAAGGTGGCGCCACCCTGAATGCGTCTGGAATCGCAGTGATCGGGCTGGCGGATGTGGCCGACTCTCTGAATGCCATCGAGAGGCTGATTTACCAGGAGGGACGGATCCAGTTCTCCGAGTTTCTCAATGCCCTTTGCCGCAACTACGAAGGATACGATTGGCTCCTGACACGGTTGAGGGATCCGGACAGGACACCCCGTTTCGGCAACGACGATCCCCGGGCAGACCGCAACGCCCTCTGGTTGACCGAAACGCTCCATGAGACTGTAAAGGGCAGGCAGAACTACCGGGGGGGAAGATACCGGGTTGGATACTGGACCATGACCAATCATGCCGGCTTTGGCCGTCTCATCGGGGCCACGCCGAACGGACGAAAGGCCGGGGAAAACTTTTCGAGCGGCCTGACTCCCAATTCCGGAGTGACCCCCTCTTTAACCGCAGCGCTGCATTCGGTGGCCAAGTTCCCCCCGCATGTCATCACCAACGGAATGGCGGTGAACCTCAAGTTCACACCCGACGATGGCGATCCGGAGAAAATGTTGGACACTTTCGTCGCTTACGTTAAAGGATATTTCGATGCGACGGAGGACGAGCCCGCCGGTGGCATGGAGATCCAGTTCAATGTTACGTCTCACCAGGACTTCCTGGAGGCAGTGAAAAATCCCGGCCGGTTTGACAAGCTCCTGGTGCGCGTCTCCGGCTACACAGCCTACTTCAAGGACCTGAACCCGCAGATGCAGAAAGAGATCATTGATCGGACGGAATATTTGCTCTCGACCGGTCGGGCAGTACCGTACGAACCATTCCAACTGCCCTGAGGAGGCGATCATGGCTTCGACGATCAGGAAACTTGCTCTCCGTTTGGTTTCCGCCATGTCTTCTGAAGGGACCCAGAGTTCGCTGGTGCGGCGATTCTCGAGGCCCCTCGCGGACCAGCTGTGCGGGAAGGTCACTGATGACTTCATGGAGCTGCTCCTTCGAGGCATGGAATTGTCATTCTGCCTCTCGAAGGGCTACCGGGAGAACATCCGGGGCTTCGAGGGGACCTATGTTTTCAGGACTGACGACGGAAAGGTGGGTTGTACAGCGGTGTTTCACGACGGTGAGATGGCGGTCGACTCCGGCGTCCGTACTCCCTATGAGGTTCGGGTCTCCTTCAAGGACCCCAAGGCACTCTGGAGATTCCTCCTGGCGGAAAACCAGGATATCCTTGATTCCATTTTGGCAAATGAGGTCGAGGTGGATGGGAACCTGAATTACATTTACCGGTTTGGGTTCCTGGCGAGGGACCTTCAGCATCGCCTGGGAGTGGCATGAATGGAAACCCGCCGTCCACTTATCATCGACATTAAACGCGACAGCCGGGAAGACGGCCCGGGCATTCGCAGCGTGGTGTTTTTTAAAGGGTGTCCCCTGCGTTGCGTCTTCTGCCACAACCCCGAGGCGCAACAGTCGGGACTCGAGATCGCATTTGCTGAGGAGCATTGCGTCAGGTGTGGGGCGTGCCAGGAAGCTTGCCCGCGCCTGGCCATCGATCTTGACCGCGCCTCGCGCATCGACCGGGAGAGTTGTGACCATTGCGGACGATGCGTCGAGGCCTGCCCCGAGGGCGCCTTGCGGATGATCGGCACGTACTGGCCGGTGGAAAACCTGGTGCCTCTGCTGCTGCGAGACGTCTCCTTTTATCGGCATTCCGGCGGCGGTGTCACGCTTTCGGGAGGCGAATGCACGATGTTTCCCGATTACGTGCGTTCCCTCTTGCAGAGACTCAAGGCTTGCGGCATTCACACCGCCCTGGAGACGTCAGGCTATTTTGACTACGAGGTGTTTGCCCGCAAGATCCTTCCCTACCTGGACCTGGTCCTCTTTGATATCAAGATCATTGACCGCGAAGAGAGCCTCAGGTATTTGGGACGATCGAACGAAAGCATTCTCAACAACCTTCGCCGGCTCTTGGCGCAGGACACCGTAGAGGTCCGACCCCGGGTCCCGGTGATTCCGGAAATCACCGATTCGCGCGACAATTTCAGCGCGGTGGTCAATTACCTTTGCGAAGCCGCGGCCAGGGAGATTTCTCTGGTTCCCTATAATCCTCTCGGCGCAGCCATGTACACTCGTCTCGGCAGGGCGATTCCCGATGTGCCATCCGGCTTCATGAAACCTGAGCGCGAGGAACAGACCTTCAAAATGTTCCGCGAGATCATTGAGAGAAAAAGGGGGCAACGCCGGCAAACCGAAAACGCCGAATTACCAGGCATCCCGGTGCCTCCTGCGGTTAAAACAGAGGAAAAGCATCCATGAGTAGTTCGGGTGGCAGGGATCCTACACTCATATTCCTCTAATACGAAAATCATTGAAATTGTTACAAAATCGCACATCATTCATTGTAGGGGCGCATCGCTATGCGCCCCTACCGCGAAGATTCCACAATTACCCCATGTGACTCCAAATCCAACGCTTGTATTAGTCCCAATAGTGCCGTCCCGCACCGACCACGTTCCCGAGCACTCTTCACGCAATTAGCTGCCAGTCATCCGAGCAGTCGGACCTGAATGCTACGGGTGTGACAACTGGCTGTGCCCCCATCAGGGCAACCTGAAGTTCACATCCACCGTGGTCACGACCTCAACTGGCGCGCCGTTGAGCAGGGTGGGTCTGTATTCCCATTGCTTGACCGCGTCCGTCGCCGACTGCACGAGCAGCGGGTGACCACTCACCACCTGGATATTGACAACTTTCCCATTGCGATCAATGAGGACACCAAGGACCACCGTACCTTGAATGCGTGCTTGCTTGGCGAGCGGCGGGTACTCGGGTGGAACCTCGCGAACAAGGTTGCGTGACTGTACTGTGCCACCGACGCGGATGCGCTGGACTCCAGGCGCCGCTGGCGGAAAACCTTCCTCAGGTCGAACCGTTGTCATGGGCGGGATCTCGCCGGGTGAGAGGTCCCCCCTCCCCGGTCCGGGCAGGTAAATTCGAACCACCATGACGTTCTCCCCACCGGGGGGGGACAGGGCGATGCGTAAATGCTCGTCGAATTCCCGCACGACCTGCAGCAGGCGGTCCATCTCTCCAGATGTTGCCAAGCTGCCTGCATGAATGGGCAGTTTGCTGAGCAGCGCGTCGCGTGCTGAATCAGTCAATCCTTCAACAACGATGTGACTGACGGTGCGAGGGGTCCCGATAGCACTGTCTGGAGCAGCGGAAGGGTGTGGCGGTAGCTCACCCTTCGATGGTGCAGGAGGGGGAGGGGGTGGCGCCGGGACGGCTTCAGACTTGCCAGGTCCGGGAACACTCGGAGGTGGAGGCTGACTTAACTGAAACTGGATCGAGACTTCGACCTTCTTTCCCTCCATACCCCGGGCATAGTGCCATTGCAGGACGGACTGCAGCGCGGTGCGGCGCAGTTCCGCAGGTCCACCGACGACGGTGGCGTCATTCACAGTGCCGTCGTTGCCGACGAGGACGTTAAGAACCACCGTGCCCTCGATTCCCTTCTCTCGCGCTGCCTGGGAGTATTTAATACGAGCGCGATGGATGAGGTTGGCCTCGCCACTCATCACCTTGACTCCTTCCGCGTCCGTCACCAGCTGGGGGGTGGCTTTCAGCGGCAGCGACCCGACGGCGAACCATCCGGCGATTGCGAGCGCGGCTACGCCCGCGCCGAGCGATAACCACCACCTTCGTTTGGACATTTTAACCTCCTTGACGATACTGGCCACTCGCGCGGCGAGGTGATGCTTTTCAAGAAACAACGGCGCGGGCGCCATGTTGAGCCGTTCTCGGATACCGGAAACTGCCAACAGAGCATCAACGTACCCATCGCGCGCCTGAGTGCACTGAATGACATGACGATCCACCGTCTGCTCGCGGGCAAGCTGGATTTGGGCGAGCAGCCACCACAGGGCGGGATGGAACCAAAACACGGTGCCGACACATTCCTCAAACACGGTAAACGGCCAATCCCGACGCCCGACGTGGACCAATTCGTGCCAAACGACCAGGGCCTGTATCTTCGGTTCCAGTTCCAGAAACGTGGGAGGAAGAAGCACCACCGCTCTGTTGACCCCAAAGGTGACTGGTCCGGCCAGATCTTCGCAAACCCTCAGATGGGTCCAGTTGCGCAAACGGAATTGAACGGCCCGAACGGAATCGGAAACCGGATCAAGCGCAACCGAGACACCTCTTAGCCGGCGTAGACGATAGAGACCCAGAATCAACCACCCCGCGCGGATCCCCATGCCGGCGATTAAGGACGCCAAGATAAACTCGCGCGTCGGGAACGACCGACGGGCCGGACTCACCGGAACGGACACACTCTTTGTTACTCCCGATACGATTTCACCCGAAACGGCTACCACGGCACGCCGCCACGGTTGGATCAGCGGGAGGAGCAGGCACGCCGCCAGTGCGATTTGCCAGTAGACGAGGCGGGCCCGGGGGTCGTGCATTCTCAACACAAAGGGCGCCAGAGCAACGACCGCCACCAGCAAGGCAATTTGCCCGTTGTAAGACCAAAAATTGCTCCAGGCCAGTTCGGTCATGACTTCTTCCCGATCAGCCGCGAGATCTCCTCAAGATCCCGGGAGGTTAGTTTCCGGTCTCTCACTAAATGCAGGAGCAAGGGTGCTGCAGACCCATTAAAGACCCGCTGGAGGAACTCCCGGACCATCGCCTGCACCACCTGTCGCTGCGGCTGGGTCGGACGGTAGAGGTACGCCCGATCGACCAGGGTTCTCTTCAGGCGCTTCTTCTGTTCCAGGATCTTCATCATCGTCATCACCGTGGTATAGGCCACCTTGCGGCGTTCCCGGAGGGTTTCATACACGTCACGGACGGTCGCCTGTCTGCGTCCCCACACGATCTGCATGATCTCCAGCTCCAGGTCGGTCAACGTCGATGTCTTGGGTTTCATACTAATACTTTAGTACTAAGTAATTGGTAATGTCAAGAACACAATGATTTCCCCGTTGGGTCTGTTCAATTGTATAAAAGTTCAGACCTGACCCGAGGAATCGTTGCGGATGAGGGATGTCTTTCTGTTGGAAAGGTCTGACCCGAAAAGCCTTCCGAGGGCTTCCTGCCCCGGGGTGCCGCAGGCATGTGTTCTGTACATGCCTGCGGCTGCCAGAGTCCTGGAGGCCGCGGTTGGTCGTGGCCCTTGGGGGATTTGCCGGTGGCCTCACCGGGGGGAGTAGAGGCGTCATGGATCACTCTTCGCAGACATGCACAAAACGCATGTCTGCGGCACCCGCTATTTTCCTTGAGTGCAAACTGGAATAGTAGCGAAAGAACACCATAATTGGGGTCTTTCCAATCTCCATTTCAGCCAGCGACATGATATACTGGGTGCCGATTCCCCCCCTGTAATCCCCTTCAACGTTCCCCCGTCCAGGAGAGTCCATGGCCAGACCGCTGCGAATCGCATGGGAAGGAGCATGAAGACGTGACCCCAATCATTGGATTTTGATTATAATGGGCCGATTCAAACCTGACCTCAAATCCGGAGAGAATGATGAAATCATTCCCAACTGTCCTTTTCCTTGGAAGCGTTCTGCTCGCGACTCTTGTGGCCTCTCGACCGACGGCGATCCCCTCTGATCAGGACCCCCTCCGATTGCCGGAGGAAAAACACCTGCACAACCTTCGCCAGTTGACATTCGGGGGGCAAAACGCCGAGGCCTACTTTTCGGCGGATGACAAAAAACTGATCTTCCAGTCCACGCGTGACGAATATCCGTGCGACCAGATTTTCACCATGAATATCGATGGGTCAGAGGCGAAGAGGGTCTCCACCGGCCACGGGCGCACCACCTGCGCCTACTTCGCTCCGGATGGAAAGCGAATCACCTTCTCATCGACTCATCTTGCCAGCCCGGAATGCCCGCCTCGGCCCGACTACTCGCGCGGATACGTGTGGCCGGTTTATCCGGCTTATGACATTTTCAGCGCTCGGCCCGATGGGTCTGACCTGAAGCAGATGACCCATACCGCCGGCTATGATGCCGAGGGTGTCATCTCCCCGAACGGAAAGCGAATGGTCTTCACTTCCATTCGGAATGGAGACCTGGACATCTATACCATGGACCTCGACGGAAGGAACGTGAAACAACTCACCCATGAATTGGGATATGACGGCGGGCCGTTTTTCTCTTACGATGGCCGGTGGATCGTCTATCGCGCCTACCACCCGGAGTCCGGGAAGGATATTGCCGAGTATCGCGAGCTGTTGAAACAAAGCCTGATCCGCCCCACCACCCTCGAGATTTGGATGATGAAGGCGGACGGGACAGCAAAACGGCAAATCACTCACAACGGCAAGGCCAATTTCGCCCCGTGTTTCTTCCCCGACGGAAAGCGGATCATTTTTTCATCAAATATGCAGGACCCTAAAGGAAGGATCTTTAACCTGTACTCCATCAAAGTGGACGGTTCCGGGCTCGAACGCGTCACATACAGTGACGCCTTTGACAGTTTTCCAATGTTCAGTCATGACGGGAAGAAACTGGTCTTTGCCTCGAATCGGAATGGCAAGGTCCCACATGAGACGAATGTGTTCATTGCGGACTGGGTTGAGTGAGGGGAAGTTGTCGGTTCTCGGTTGTCGGTTCTCAGTTGTCAGTTCTCAGCGGTCAGTTGCAAGTTCCTCGCTTTCACTCCGCAATCCGAAATCCACATTCCGCAATTCAGAAGACCCGCAGGGCTCAAGCTTGGGCGATCAATTGCCGCAGCATGTAGGGAAGAATTCCGCCGTGCTGGTAGTATTCGACTTCGATGGGGGTATCGATGCGGGCGGTGACCGGGACCTCTTCGCTCTGGCCATTGGCGCGATGAATGGTCAGGGCCATCTCCTGGCGCGGCTTGATGCCTCCTAAAAAACCCGTGAGGTCGAACGTTTCCGAACCGTCGAGGCGCAGAGACTGAGGGCCCACGCCTTCCTTGAACTGACACGGCAGGACTCCCATCTGGACCAGGTTGCTGCGGTGGATGCGCTCAAAGCTCTGCGCGACGACCGCCCGGATGCCCAGCAAGCGCGTGCCCTTGGCCGCCCAATCGCGGGAGCTGCCGGTCCCGTACTCCTGGCCGGCGATCACGACCAGCGGTTTGTCTTCGGCCTGATACTTCACCGCGGCGTCGTAGATACTCATCTCTTCCCCGTCCGGCTGATGCACCGTGACGCAACCTTCTGTGCCCGGTACCATCAGGTTTTTGAGCCGCACGTTTGCGAACGTCCCGCGCGTCATCACCCGGTCATTGCCGCGGCGCGAACCATAGCTGTTGAAGTCTTCCACAGACACGCCCTGCTCATTCAGATACAAACCGGCCGGAGAATTCGGTTTGATCGCGCCGGCGGGGCTGATGTGATCGGTGGTGACCGAATCTCCAAAAATGGCCAGGGCCCAGGCCCCGCGGATCTCCGCGAGGGGGCCAGGCTTCATCCCAAGGCCGGAGAAATAGGGGGGCTCCTGGATATACGTGGACTCCGGATCCCACTCGTACACCTCGCCTCGAGGACTGGGAATCTCGTTCCAGAGGGGGTTCTGCGCGGCAAAGTTGTGGTAGAGTCTTCGATAGGTTTCAGGATCGACCGCTGAGCGCATGGTATCGCGGACCTCTTCGAGGCTGGGCCAAACATCCCGGAGGTAAACACTGGTGCCGTCCTTGCCCTTTCCTAAGGGCTCTTTCGTCATGTCGATCGCCACCGTGCCGGCCACCGCAAAAGCGACCACCAGCGGCGGGCTCATCAGGAAGTTTGCCTTGATGTTCTGATGGACTCGCGCCTCAAAATTGCGGTTGCCGCTCAAAACGCTGGCGGCGATCAGGTCATTCCGGGTGATCACCTCTTCGAGGTGCGGCTCGAGGGGGCCGGAATTTCCAATGCAGGTCGTACATCCATAGCCGACGAGGTGGAACCCCAGGCGGTCGAGATAGGGCTGGAGCCCGGTCTTCTGAAGATATTCTGTCACTACACGGGACCCGGGGGCGAGCGAGGTCTTCACCGCCGGACGGACTGAAAGTCCTCTTTCAACAGCCTTCTTCGCCAAAAGCCCCGCGGCCAGCATTACACTCGGGTTGGAGGTGTTGGTGCATGAGGTAATCGCCGCGATGAGCACGTCGCCGTGGCAGAGATCCACCGGTGCACTGGAAAACTCCTCTTCGGGCACCTCTTCGATCCGATCGGGCGTGGGATGCTCGTTAATCATCTCCATTTCGTCCAGCGTAGCGGCGGCGCTCAGGTTGGGGCCCCCGCGGGGGGCCAATTCCTGCACTCCGGCCGCTGCCACAGGGTGAGGGATTCGCTGTGCTTCGCTGCCCATCGCTGTGCTGAACCGGCGATTGATCTCCTCACTGGATTTGTTATAACCGCCTTCCTGGACCGGTTTCCGCATAAGTTCGAGGAACCTCTCCTTGATCTTTGGCAGATCGATTCGATCCTGCGGCCGTTTGGGACCCGCCACCGCCGGAACCACATCCTGGAGATCCAGTTCGAGCACCTTGCTGTATTGGCAATCGCCCTTTCCCGGTATGCCAAACAGTCCCTGAGCCTTGAAGTAGTTCCGAACCAACTCCACCTGCTCGCTGCTCCGTCCCGTCGCGCGATAGTAGGCGCACGTTTCCTCATCCACAGGAAAGAATCCCATGGTCGCCCCGTACTCGGGCGACATGTTCGCAATCGTGGCGCGATCCGGCACCGACAGTTTTGCGGCTCCCTCGCCGTGATATTCCACAAATTTCCCCACCACCTTGGCCTTTCGCAACATCTCGGTGACATGCAGGACGACGTCGGTCGCGGTCACTCCTTCATTCAGCTGTCCGCTCATGTGGACGCCGACCACATCGGGCGTCAGGAAGTAGACGGGCTGGCCAAGCATGCCGGCCTCGGCTTCGATTCCGCCGACGCCCCATCCGACGACGCCTAAGCCGTTAATCATCGTGGTATGAGAATCGGTCCCCACCAGGGTGTCGGGATAATAAACGCCGTCTCTTTCGAGCACCCCCTGGGCCAGGTATTCCAAATTGACCTGATGGCAAATCCCGATGCCCGGGGGAACGACCTTGAACTTGTTGAACGTCCCCATGCCCCATTTCAAGAATTGGTAGCGCGCCCGATTGCGTTTGAACTCCATTTCCATGTTGAGGTGGAGGGCCTCAGCGATTCGGGCAACATCCACTTGTACGGAGTGATCAACCACGAGATCCACGGGAACTGAAGGTTCGACCCTTTTCGGGTCCTTGCCCAGCCGGGCCACCGCCGAGCGCATCGCAGCCAGATCGACAAGTAAAGGAACGCCCGTAAAATCCTGCAATAGAATCCGCGAGACAACAAAGGGGATTTCTTCGGTGCGTTCGGCCACAGGACGCCAACGGGCGAGCGTCTTGACATCATCCTCCACGATTCGCCGGCCATCGTAGTTGCGAAGCACAGATTCCAGGACAATGCGGATGCTGACCGGCAAATTTGAAATGGGCCCGACCCCTTCCCTCTCCAGCTGAGGGAGCGAATAGAATTTCCCGGCCCGGTCACCGGCAATTCTGAAGGATTGGAGCGAATTAAATAGATTGTGAGCCATTGACGGTGAGCCTTCCTTCTTTGCTATTTCAAACGGCGAACGGCCAGCAGCGCCAGGTCGTCCGTCTTCGGAACACCGGCCCGGAACATCGACAGGTCTTTGAGGCAGGCACTTACCAGTTCCTTCGCCGCGAGGGCGTGGTTGGCGCTGGCCAATCTCGACAACCGTTCAAACCCATATTCATCGCCTGCCCCATTCTGGGCCTCCGAGACTCCATCCGTGAAAAGAAGGAGGGTGTCGTTGGCAACGAGGCGCAGCCGGGTCGATGAGAATTGCTGATCGCAGAATACGCCGACCGGGAGGCCCGTCGCGCTGATACGGGTGACGTCACGGCCATGAACCAGCAAAGGGGGCAGGTGGCCGGCATTGCAGATTTCAACTTCCCCCGAGTTGCTGGCTCTTCCACAGACCAGGGTCGCATAATGTGTCGGGAGCGTGGTTTCGCAGAAAACTCGACTGGCCCGCTCAACGAGCTGACCCAGAGGCAATCCCAGGGAAATCAGGGTCCGAAACATCGCATGAAGCTGCGCCATAAGCATCGAGGCCGCGACCCCTTTTCCCGACACATCCCCCAGGATGAAATAGAGGTCTCCCCCTTCCACACGGACCAGGTCACTATAGTCGCCGCTGATGGGGCCGGCCGGTTCGTAATGATAGGAGGCGTCCCACCCATCAAAACTCATGCTCTGTTTCGGGAGCAATCCACTTTGGATGAGCGCTGCCAACTCGAGGTCTTTTTCGAGGGCGCGCTGCTGGCCCGGGGTGAGGTGATCCAGGCAAAACTGGGCGAGCGGATCTGCCACCAACCGCTCCGTTTCAATGGGGTCATGACAGACCTCGCACAAACCGTATGCACCGGTATTCATGCGCTCCAGGGCGGCATCCACTTCTTGCAGGAGGTGGGAGAGGTTCTCTTGCACCGGGGCCCTCAGCGCTGCGGCCTCAAGTTTGTGACGCCGGTCAAGCAACTGCCCACGCATCATATTCTCCATGTTAGTCGCCATGATCTTCCCTCTCAATCCGGGTAAACCACCAGTGATGGATTATCCTGCCGGAGAGACGGCGTTTCCCGGGTTCAAGCCGGACACTTGATCATGAGGGTCTCTCCGGATACGATCATCAATTCGTCCGTGCTCTCTTGAATGTGCAGTCCAGCAGAAAATGCCCCACCCCGCCCCTTCGGCGCCATGACGAGCCGCTCGGAATGCCCCGGTCTTGCACGTCCTGATCATTTGAACAGCAGAGTATACCCCTGCCGGGCAGAGGCGGCAAGATGGCCCATTCAAAAACCAGTGCGGGTTAGAGGGGGTCAGAATTCAGAAACGATGAGAGGGGGATTTCTGCTTCAGAGACGAGAAACAAGGCCTGCCACCACATCGAAGCCATCTGACCCGTCGAGAGGCCTTCAGCGCCGGGTCATGGTCGAAGCCTCTTCCGCCGATAGCGATTCTTCCTGAGTGACGGATTCCTCTGCGGGGCGTTGCCGCACATGAAACAGTCTTCCCACCCACGAACGCAATTCTTCAAGATAGAGGAAATAAACCGGCGTGATGTAGAGAGTCAGGAGCTGGGACACCACCAATCCGCCCACCACGGCAAGGCCCAATGGCCGGCGTGATTCCGCTCCCGCGCCCACTCCCAGGGCAATCGGCAGCGTGCCCATCAATGCCGCCATCGTGGTCATCATGATGGGACGGAACCGGATCAGGCATCCCTCGTAGATTGCTCCGAAAGCGTCCTTCCCTTCTTTCCTTTGGGCCTCCAGGGCAAAATCAATCATCATGATGGCGTTCTTTTTGACGATGCCCACCAGCATGATGATTCCCACGAAGGCATAAATACTCAGGTCCACCTTGAAGATCATCAGGGTCAGCAAGGCTCCAAATCCCGCGGAAGGAAGTCCCGAAAGAATCGTGACGGGATGGATAAAGCTCTCATATAAAATTCCCAGCACGATGTAAATCACGAGGATGGACATGATCAACAAAAGTCCCAGGCCCTTGAACGAGGCCTCGAAGGCCTGGGCCGTCCCCTGGAAGCTTGTGCTGATGGTGGCGGGCAGGGTTTCTCGGGAGACCCGGTTGACCTCGGTGACGGCATCTCCCAGCGAAACACCCGGTTTGAGATTGAACGAAAGCGTAACGGCGGGGAGTTGCCCAAGGTGATTTACCGTCAGGGGACCCAAATCTCTTGTCAAATCGGCGACCGCATTCAAGGGAACCAGTTGTCCGCCCGAAGACCGAACATAGAGCAATGAGAGGGCGCTGGGATTCCTCTGATATTGCGGCTCCAACTCCATAATGACCTGGTACTCATTGTTCGGAGCGAAGATCGTGGAAATCTGGCGGGAACCGTAAGCTGTGTAGAGGGCATCCTCAACCTGTTGGGCCGTGACCCCGAGCGCCGAAGCCTTGTCCCGGTTGATCACCACGTTCAGCTGAGGGTTTTTGATCTGCAGGTCACTGGCGATGTCCTGGAGGCCCGGCAGTTTGCGCAGCTCCGCCTCCAGGTGCGTGGCGCCCTGATAGAGCTCATCGGTATCCGGACTCTGAAGGGTGAATTGGTATTGGCTCTTGGTGAGCTGTCCCCCAATCCGAATCGGGGGAAGATTCTGCAGATACACGCGCATCCCGGGGACCACGGCCAGCTTCGGGCGCATCTCTTCGATCACCTCATCGGCGCTGAGCTGTCGATCCTTGCGGGGCTTCAGACGCATGAAGAGTCGGCCCGTGTTGCCGGCGGTGTTGGGTCCTCCGGCTCCAACGCTCGACATAAATGAATCGACGTTGGAATCCTGGGCAACGATGGCGGCCACGATCTTCTGATGCTGGGCCATGTCATCAAAAGAAATTCCCTGGGCCCCTTCTGTGAATCCAAAAATCTGCGAGGTGTCCTCACTGGGGAGAAAACCCTTGGGAACGATGACGAAAAGATATCCCGTCGCCACCAGCAAAATGAGCGACACCACTAAGGTGACCAGCCGGTATCTTAGGACTTTCTTGAGGCTCCAATTATAGACTTCACGCATGCCGTCGAACACCCGCTCCGACGCCATGTAAATCCGGTTGTGTCTTTCTTCGCGGGGAGGTCGGAGGAAGCGGCTGCACAGCATCGGGGTCAGGCTGAGAGAGACAAGACCCGATACAAGGATCGCCGCAATGATGGTCACCGCGAATTCATGAAGGAGCCGGCCAACGATGCCGCCCATGAAGAACACCGGGATGAACACCGCGGCGAGCGACAGCGTCATGGACACAATCGTAAATCCAATCTCCTTGGCGCCGTTCACCGCCGCCTCACGGGCGCTTTCCCCCATCTCCATGTGCCGCACAATATTTTCAAGCATGACGATGGCGTCGTCCACCACAAACCCGACCGAGAGGGTCAACGCCATCATGGAGAGATTGTCGAGACTGTAATCCAGAAGATACATCACCGAGAAGGTCCCGATGATCGACATGGGGAGCGCCAAGCTGGGAATGATCGTTGCCGAAACATTGCGCAAGAAAAGGAAGATGACCAGAACCACCAGAAAGACGGTGAGCTTCAAGGTGAATTTTACGTCATTGACGGAATCGCGAATGGAGAGAGACCGATCGTAGAGAATGCCCAGGTTCACTGAGGCCGGCATCAACTCCCGGAAGCTGGGCATGAGGCTCTTGATGGAATCCACGACCTCGACCGTGTTGGTTCCGGGCTGGCGCTGGATGGCCAGCACAATCGCCCGGGTGTTATTGAACCAGCTGGCCACCTTGTCGTTTTCCACACTGTCGATCACCCGGCCGAGTTCGCCCAGACGGACGGGCGAACCATTGCGGTAGGCCACAATGATGGGCCGATAGGCTGCCGCATCCATGAGTTGTCCGTTTGCCTGAACCACGAAGGCCTGGTGGGTCCCCCACAGGGTTCCGGTGGGCAGATTCACGTTGGCGTTCTGCACGCTGCCCGAGACTTCGTCGATCCCGATTCGCCGAGTGGCCAGGGCCTGCGGATCCAATTGAACGTGAACCGCATACTTCTGCGAGCCAAACACCTGGACTTGCGCTACCCCGCTGATCATCGAGATCCGCTGGGCGATAAAGGTCTCGGCATACTCATCCACCGTGGAGAGCGGCAGAGTCGGTGAATTGAGCGCCAGGTAAATAATGGGCTGGTCGGCCGGATTGACCTTCTGATAGATGGGCGGTGTCGGCATATCGGGCGGCAGCTGGCGGGAGGCCTTCGTAATCATGGACTGCACGTCCTGCGCCGCGGCGTCAAGACTTCGACTCAGATTAAACTGGAGCGTAATTGAAGTCAGCCCCTGGGCGTTGGTCGACGACATCGAATCCAATCCCGCAATCGTGGAGAATTGACGTTCGAGCGGCGTCGCCACTGCCGAGGCCATCGTCTCAGGACTGGCACCCGGCAGATTGGCCGTTACCTGGATGGTTGGGAAATCCACATTGGGAAGATCGCTCACCGGCAACAATCGGTACCCGATCAGTCCAAACAGCAAAATCGCCAGCATGACCAGCGTCGTCATGACCGGCCGATGAATGAAGATTCCAGCAATACTCATGAGCTCTTTTCCTCAGTGGCTTTCAGACCGCCCTTGATTTCCACCCGGGAGCCCGGCACAAGACGGAGCTGGCCGTCCGTGACCACCGATTCACCGACCTGCAGTCCTTTCTCGATGACGGTGTCTGCATCGAACGCCGCACCCACCACGACGGAGCGCGACTCGACGGTCCGATCCGGCCTTACCACAAATACAAACTGTCCCTCCTGGCCTGTTTGGATGGCCCGGGTGGGAACGATCACCGCGTTGGGTCTAGCGCTGAGGGTCAAGACCACATTGACGAATTGACCCGGCCACAAACGGCGGCGCGCGTTGGGAAAGGTCCCTTTGAGGAGGATCGTCCCGGTGTTGCTGTCCACGGTATTGTTCACAAACGTGAGGACACCGGATTCCGGCGATCCCTCATCGTTGGGGATAACGGCCTTCACTCCCAACTTTCCCGCCGCCATGTGTTTCTTGATCTCCGGCAAAAACTGCTCGGGGACGGAGAAATCAACATAGATCGGGGTAATCTGATTGATCACGACCATAGACACGGTGTCATTGGCCTTGACGACGTTTCCTTGATGAATGAGGAGGCTTCCGGTGCGCCCGTCAAGGGGAGAATAAATGGAACAATAGGAAAGCTGGACCTTGGCATTTTCAACGGCGGCCTTATCGGCCCGGATCGCCTCCTCCAGGGTGTCATAGGTGCTTTGATACTGGTCGGCCAGCTGTTTGGGGACAATTCCCTGCTGGTATAGGTTCGCGTACCGCTGAGCCTGGTCCGAGGTGTACTTTACCTGGGCCTGGTCCCGGGCCAGATTGGCCTCCGCCTGGTTCAATGCAGCCGTGTAGGACCGTGAATCAATGGCGAATAGCAGATCCCCTTTCTTCACATCCTGACCTTCGACAAAGTTGACTCGGGTCATCTCACCATTCACCATCGCCTTCACGGCGACTGTGGAAAAGGATTCCCCGGTTCCGATGGCACGAATTTCAACCGGAATTGTCTTCTGGACCACAGCAGCAACTGTGACCGGAACCGCACTCCTTATCTGAGGATCGGGCATTTTTCCGGGGGAGCCCTTGCCTGAACAACCGGAAAACATGACGCCAACCAAAAACACAGACGCCAGGGACCCAACGACCCGGGTCCTGGGCCTTGAGAGAACTTTCAGGCCAAGATAATTGCAGTGGAGGTGTTCCATAAGACGATTTCTCATATGTTTAGATTCCCTGGGAGCCGCCACCCAACCTCGGCGGCTTTCCTCCTGATGATAATCAAGCGTACCCACCGCGCCAAGCGAGCCCTCTCACCTTCTTGCTCCCGGCGCCACCTCCGCTTCACCGGATCCCTTTTATTAAATCATCCGGCGAAATCAGAGACGAGAGACGCCCTCTGAGGCTACCACGTTACGAGAGCGCCCTTTGTAATAACTTGTGCCGATACCGATCCAGTTCACCGCCGCTTCGTCCTTCCTCCCGCCTTGAGAGGCTTCCTCGCGCGTGCCTCCATCCCCTGCAGCCAAATATCGGTCAAGACGTCGCTCACCTGCTTGCGATCAAATTTCTGATAGTGCTTGCCACCAAACAGTTCCTGAATCAAGAAGTGATAGATCACCATCCCCAGGAAGCCGCGAGCTGCCAGAAGCGGATCCACTCGCCGGAACCTCTTCTCCTGAATTCGTCTACGAATGTGGGCTGCCACCGCTTCGTAATTTTCTGCCACATAGGTCCGGAAGAAGCGGTGTGACAACCGGTGATTTTCCAGGGCCGTAAAGAGGAGGAGGCGGCTCAGGGTGGAGTCCTCGGTGTTGCGCCGCAGGATATC
The DNA here is from genome assembly GCA_020073085.1 of Terriglobia bacterium. Lineage (NCBI taxonomy): Bacteria > Pseudomonadati > Acidobacteriota > Terriglobia > Terriglobia bacterium. Next base: position 70,837 of record JAIQFV010000007.1, read on the forward strand.
TTCGGCAATCGAGGCAAAGATGACACGGTCATCCCCGCTCGTGCGCAACGCCGCTTCCAGCTTTTCGCGCTTCCCGGCCATCCGGCACTTGTAATCAATGACAGCCCAGTAGAGGTCTTCCTTGCGCGGAAAATGCCGGAAGATAATGGCTTCACTCACTCCGGCGCGCTGCGCAATCTGCCGCGTGGTTGTGCCCTCGAACCCCTGGAGGGCAAACAGGGCCATGGCCACTCGCATGATTTGTTCACGGCGAGCGGCGGAAGCAATTCGATTGGAGCTTCGAACCATAGTAAGTAAGCACTTACTTTGTACCTGTCGGTGATGGTTGTCAACGAGAAGCGCGCGAAGGCCATAACAAGAGAAAGATCTCACAAGCCGGACATGAGAAGGAGGTCACGCTCACTCGACTCGGGAACGCAGGCAACCCCCGGAAACTGGAGGACACTCGCCTTACAGCTCAGGTGCGAATGGAAAGGGCGTTGGGACTACCGTCAGGGAGATTTCCTTCGGGGAGTCGGGGGGGATGTCGTGTCGACAGCGCGGGCCTTCTTAACTCTTCCGGGGCAACACGTAAAACATCACCGCAAAAAAATGACACGCGCTTCCGGCCAGGACGAAGAGATGCCAGATGGCGTGGTTGTAAGGAATCTTCTTCCAGACATAGAAGAGAATCCCGGCGGTGTAGATCAAGCCTCCCATGACGAGCAGCCGGACTCCGCCCGTTGGAACGAACGTCAGCATGGGTTTTATGGCAACAATCGCCATCCAACCCATCAGCAAATAAATTGACACCGAGGTGACCTTGAAGCGATCCACGAAGAAGATCTTGAAGACAATCCCGAAAACCGACAGCCCCCAGACGACGCCGAACAGGGTCCATCCCCACCCCCCATGAAGGAGGACCAGGGTAAAGGGGGTGTAGGTCCCGGCGATAAGGAGGTAGATCGAGCAATGATCGATGACCTTGAGGGCGTGTTTCAGGCCAGGGGATTGAACGCTGTGATAAAGGGTGGAGGCCGCGTACAGTCCCACCAGCGTGATTCCATAAACTCCGCAGCTCACAATATGCAGCCGGGTCCCATACATGAAAGCCAGCGCCACCAGCACACACAATCCCGCCAGACTTAAGACAAGCCCGAGGCCATGCGTCAACGCGCTGGCAGCGTCTTCCGGGGTTAGAGCTCTCAACACCTTCGTCATCTTCTTAGAATCCCTGCACTGAAACCCGGTCTCAGTCCTTGCTCCCCTCCACGGGAGCGGAAAACGGAATTCTCCGTCCGCTGCATCCTAATCGGAGATTAAATGTCAGGAGAATTCTAATCGAAGCCCGATTGAGATGTAAACCCCCTTTTTGGCGGAAGGTGTCGAAGGGACGTATTCATGCTGGATTTAACCGGGAGGTCGCAGAATGGCTTGGTTTCGGCGGACCGCTTCCACGGCCCGGGATCGGGCCCAACACCAAGTGCGCCAGTCCGCGTATTCTTGCGGCGACCATCGACGAAGGATTCTTGGAACCAACAGGTCCCGATGCGCCGGGGTCAAATTCGGAAGCGCCCTGATCATCTCCGGAACCGCGTCCGCACTCAAGGAAGCGACATATTCGGCATCCAATGGGTGTCCTGTGTTCTCACGGGACAAATTGACGCGGGCGATGAACTGATCGGGATTCACGATGTGGAGAGTGAGAACGATCAGGAAGCCGGCCGTCATGGCGCCAAAGATAAAGTGCTCTCGCCGGCCGCGGAGCACCGTGACCGAAAACCAGATAAACACGACTGCCAGCCATCCCATGAAGGCCGTCGTATAGAAACGCTGTTCCGTTAGACCGTATTCTTGTTGGTACAGATACATGCGCTCCAGCGCTGAAATCATAATCACCGCCACAAGTGCCAGCTGGAACCCCGCCAGCCACCCGAAAATTCGCCGGTGGGATGGCTGCTCCTTGGGCATGAGCCAATGAACTACAAGAAGCAATGGAAGGACCAGTGCCGCCACCGCCACCAATTCAAAAAACCCCCCGCGCGCATACTCCGCATAGGTCAGCCCGGGAGAGACCTGAACCCATTGCGCCCCCCCAAACAGGTAGCGAACCTGGACGAGGACAAAGGACAGGAAGAGAACATTCAGAGACGTCAGGACAATACCGATTTCAATGATCCCCAGGGAATGGGCCGGTGCATGCCATTCTTTGACCCTGCGAATTTCTGTCCCAAAGATCAGTCCCCTCAAGAAACCGCCCACCGTCCAGGCAAACAAGACCACCAGAAAAAGGTGCGAAAACAAGCTCCTGAGATTGATCCGGATGATGTCCTCTACAAAATGGCTGAAGACGGCGTCGGCCCCCGTCAGAAGTCCCCCGAAGAGCAGCAGCAGGGGGATCGTGATGAGCACACCTCGCACCACCGCAATCTTCTGCTGCGAACTTCGATCCCTGACGGCATCCCGCCATGAGACATCGCTGAAGAGAAGCGCGATGGAGCCAAAGGCCGCGTTCAGCCCGGTCATGACCGCTCCCAGACCGTACTCGACCAAGCTGGAGCGAAGGACGGTTCTGCCCTGGGCCCGGAGCATCAAGAGCGAAAGGGCGACCAGCAATGAGAAGATATCGAGAAGGTTCAGAGAAAGCGCATCGCGCCAGGCCATCCCGATGGAAGAAAGTACCCCGGTTAAAATCAGCCAAAGATAGCCACTGGCAAACGCGTCATCACGCCATCGCCGCACCGCAAAAACAACCGCACCGCCACCCAATATCCAGAGGGGAAAATTCAGCCCCCAGGGGGTTGCCCGCAGGAGGAGGTCTCCCCCCAATCCCATCGTCAATGCCAACATAATCAACATCAGTCCCTTTGGCGTCTTTTGATCCATGATCATTCTCCTCGAACATGTACCGGGCCCATGCTCTGCTCGAACGCCCTCATCCCTGGTATGGATCTCTGCGGGCCATCCCACACTGAAGATCGTTCAGACGGCCGCCGATTCCGGGAGGCGGCCAAAGCGTCGTTGGCGGGCGTGAAACTCTTCAACCATGCATTTGAGATCTTCCACTTTGAAATCCGGCCAGAGCACCCGGGTGAAGAAGAATTCCGCATAGGCACTTTCCCACAGGAGAAAATCGCTCAACCGCTGTTCACCCCCGGTGCGAATGATCATATCGACGGGCGGTGAGGACGGTTCAGCGTGCATGACCCGGGACAGTACGAGGGCAAAGGCGTCCGGGCCCGTGCCGTCGGCTCCCCAGAATTGCAGGGCGGCCTGCCGCAGGGTCTCCCGGGCAGAGTAATCGATGGCCAACCGGAGCAGGAGCCGGCTGCCGTCATGCGTCTCCCGTTCCACCGACTCGATGGCGGCCCGCAATGCCCGGGGGAGCCGGTCTTGGCGGCCGATCACATTGATACGAACCCCTGCCTCGGCAAAGGACGCCGCCTCGGTCCTGAAGAAGTTCTCGAAGATTCCCATCAATCCCTTAATTTCAGCAGGAGGGCGCCGCCAATTGTCCGAAGAAAAAGCAAACAGCGTGAGGGTTCCGACGCCCAGGGCCGGCGCCGCAAGAACAAGCTGTCGTACCGTTCGGGCGCCCGCGCGGTGACCGGCCGTGCGCGGCCACCCCCGTTGGGCAGCCCAGCGGCCGCTGCCATCCATGATGAGGCCCACGTGCAGGCCGGCAGGGTTCGATATGCGCAAACTACTTTGCATCATAAAGTCACAATCCAAAAAAAATCAACCCGCGGGCGGACGGCCCCGCGTCGCCTGGATCAAGGCCTCCATATGGTTGAGATACCGATCGAGGGCGCGCCGGCCTGCGGCCGTGAGCCGATACTCGGTTCTGGGAATCCGCCCCTCAAATGATTTGGAGCAGGCCACGTAATCCGCTTCCTCCAATTTGCGGGCATGCACACTCAGATTCCCGTCCGTGGTGTCCAAGAGCTTCTTCAATTCGTTGAAGGTCAAAGATTCATTCACGGCGAGCGCGCTGACAATTCCCAACCGCAAGCGCTCATGGATAAGGCGGTCGAGCTCGGGCGCCCCCTTTCCCGCCTGGCGGCCGGGAAGGCCGCGCAGCCGATGTTTTTCAACGCCTGGCTTGGACTGGCGCCATGAGGAGAGCGCGCTGGATTTAGCCACCATACCTCCTGGCAATGAGGGTCCCAAACAGAATATGCAAACCCCCGAAGCCCCCCGCCAGGAACGCATTGGACCACGCGGGGGGACTGAGAAGCGCGATGATTCCCAGGAGGGCGAAGCAGAGCCCCATGACCGGGACGATCCGGATCGAGAAGGCCCCTCCCGTCATCACGCCCGTGCCATATATCAACAACCACAGCCCGGGAATCACCGCGATCTGATCCGCCCGGTAGAGCACCATGGTCAGCACCGCTCCCGCCAGCATGGGCGGGGTCAGGCTGAGGGCGAATTTCCGCCCCGGCACGGAAAAGATCGGCAACTGCGCCTTGCGGGCCTTCCAAAAAATCGCCACAACCCCGATGCTGAGAGCCAACAACGCCTCCATCAGCCAGCTCGCCATCCACACCTCGGCCGACGAACTCCGGGACGCCACGTAGGCGGCGACGAGCGCCGTGATCCCCATGACCACGCCCCCCTTGCCGGGCACCGCGGTAAACGACGAGGAGCGTTCCATCGTCTCGCGAATAAACTGCAGGTTCTCCAGGGCATGCGTGTGCAACCCGGGGGGGTCGGCGAGGTACGGGCGATGCTGGGGATTGACCGTCATCGGCAACATCCTAGCCGATTGTTCTGTTTTGTCAAGTACTTTGTGTCGCAAAGCATAGAATGCCCGCTGAGGTACCAGGAAGACCCGATGCCGTTGCATCCGGCCCGGTTCGACGCGTGGGATAATTGACAACCCACAAAGGGGAGGAGTATGTTGTCGCAGTGCCGTCACTGAATCGGATCGTTGATTCCCCATCCGCACAACCATTAGGTTATTTTATTCGGTGACTCCCTCGCCCGAAGTCCCGGAGACGATTGTGAATTTGAGGAACCACCCAGCTCCATGCCTGTTGTTGGTCTTCTTCCTGGGCGTTGCCCTGGCCCTGCCTTCGAAACCCTCCGCCGCACAAGACGGCCCAAAGAGTTACGGGGAGGAGCTCAAACGGGCCCAGGCGGATCTTGCGGCCCAGCAATACAATGATGCGATCCGGGGTTTCATGCGGGCCAATAAGCTGAAGGAAGACCGCTCGTCGGAATGCTATTGGGGCATAGCGCAGGCCTATTTTGAATTGGGCGCCTTCCCCATCGTGGTTGAGAACTGCGACCAGGCGCTGAAATACGCCTCCGACGATTCCACGCGCGCCCAGGCCCATTCTCTGAAAGGAAATGCGCTCGAGGAGCTGGCGGGCGAGAAGACCGGAGCACTGGCCGAGGCCGAGGGGGAATACCGTGCCGCCCTGGGCCTCAAGCTCAGCCCCCCCCTGCCGGTTCTGCACTTCAGCTTGGGAACTGTGCTTTTGAAAGAGGGGCGAGTGGCCGCCGGGATTGAAGAGTTGAATGTCTACTTGCAGCTCGAGCCGCAAGGTCCGATGGCCGCAAAGGCGCGACAGGCGATCAACGACGCGCGCCAATCCCCCGCGCCATCCTCCACGCCATCCCCCGCCTCCATCCCCAAAGCCGTGGCTCCAAACTTCTCCTTTCGGACTCTGCAAGGACAGCAACTTTCCAGGGAGACATTAGGGGGGAAGATTGTGTTGCTGGATTTCTGGGCTACCTGGTGTGCCCCCTGCCGGGCCGCGCTGCCCGGACTCGAAAAACTGCATCAAAAATTTGCAGGTGAAGACCGTTTCGTTCTGATCAGCATCAGCGCGGACCGGAGTGCGGGGGCCTGGAAAGAGTTTGTGAAAAATGCCGGGATGGACTGGCCACAGTATCACGATCGCGATGAAAAGGTTCAACGCCTCTTCAGTGTGCGCAGTTTTCCCACCTATGTGCTGATCGGGCCGGATGGGGTCATTCTTCAGCGTTTTTCGGGATGGGGTGGAAGTCGCGACCGTCTGCTCCAGGACGACATTAACCGAATGTTGAATTCGCTGCCCCGCAAGCCTTCGGGAGGTTGAAAACTCCGGACGGAGACAAATCGCAAACCTTGGTAGCCCGGAACTGCCCTCGCGATTTGCTTCAGCGAACCTGCTTTAAAGTCTCATTCAACAACGCCCACGTTTCCCGGACACGCTCTTCAGTCGTTCTCAGATTGCCTATGGCGAGTCGGAGGGTGAACTTTCCATCGAGCTTGGTATGGGAGAGAAACGCCCGGCCCGTCGCATTGACGCCCTCGAGAACCCGTTCGTTCAGCGCATCGAGTGTTTTCCCGTCCTCCAGGCCGTGAGGATGAGCGCGGAAACAGACCGTGGAAAAGGGGGTCGGGGCGAGCCGTTCGAAATCAGGGCTGGCATCGATCCAGCCGGCCAGGGTCTGGGCCAGGCGGAGGTGTTCCCGAATGCGCGACTGGAGCCCATGCACTCCGAACGCGCGAACCACAAACCAGAACTTGACGGCGCGGAATCGCCTCCCGAGGGACACCCCGTAGTCCATCAGGTTTTTTACCTCCTCGTCCGCGCTCGTGCGCAGGTATTCCGGCACCAGAGAAAACGCCCGCCGCAGGATCCCGGGCTGGCTCGTATAAAAAGCGCTGAAGTCCACCGGGGTGAACAGCCATTTATGGGGATTGGTCACGAAAGAATCCGCATGTTCGCACCCCGCCAGGATATCCCGTTTCTCAGGCAGGATCGCCGCGCTCCCGGCATAGGCGGCGTCCACATGCAACCAGAGATGATGGCGCCGGCAGATCTCGGCGATCGCCGGCACGGGATCCACTGAAGTCGTCGAAGTGGTTCCCACAGTGGCGCAGACACAGAAAGGCCTCCACCCGGCGGCAATATCCTCCCGAATCGCTCTCTCCAGGGTCGCCGCATCCATCCTGAATTCTGAATCAACCGGGATTTTCCGGACTCCCTGCTGGCCCAGCCCCAGCACGATGGCCCCTTTTTCAATGGAAGAATGGGCATGCTCGCTGGTATACAGCCTCAGGCGCGGAAGATCGGTCCGTCCCGCCATGCCCTCCTCGCGAATCCTCAGGTCGAGCGACTCTCGCGCCGCCGCGATGGCGCACAACGAGGCCACGGAGGCCGTGTCGTGAACCATGCCGAACCAGTTCTCGGGAAGACCGAGCATCTGTCGCAACCAGCCAAGCACCACCTCTTCGAGTTCTGTGGCTGCCGGCGAGGTCTTCCACAGCATGCCATTCACGTTGTACGCGGCTGCCACCAGTTCACCCAGGATCCCGGGCATCGATCCTGTAATTGAGAAATAGCCGAAGAACGCGGGATGGTTCCAATGCGTGTTGGCGGGGGTGATGATGCGGTCCAGGTCGGAGATGGCCTCCGCCAGTGATTCCGCTTCCAGGGGAGGAGCAGGAGGCAGCTGGGAACGGACCCAGCCGGGCTTCACCGGCGGCAGAACCGGAAGCGTGCCCACGGTGTCCAAATAATTCGCCGCCCAGTCCACAAGCTTGTATCCCATTGTCCGAAACTCCTCCGTATTCAGGTCGCCCAAACCGGAGGCCGAAATCCTGGAAGACGTTTTCGCGGGAATCTTAGGAACACTCATATAGAGGCCTCACCGAGAGTAATGGAAGAATCGACTCTGAATTCAACGACGAGTCATCGGCAAAGTCAACAGAGAAGATGAAGAGGTGGACGTCGCTCACACCCCCCCTGGAGCCCGTCGTGTCCAGAGGGTTGCGGGTAATGTTCCGGGGGTGGACCTTCTAACCAGGAAGAAGGCATCCTTGCTACATCAACAGAAACGCGCCGGCCCTCCCAAAAAGAATTTCAGGGGCCTCGATGGGCAATGCTATAATCCCCCCTCGACGAAAACGGGTTGGTCCTATTCGGCGCGCCGAAGATGAACCAACAGTTGCAGCAGCCACTGGATCATCAGCCATGAAAAAATCTTCCGGGAATCAAGACCGCTCAAACAATGAATACCGAACTGCAATCAGTTATACGTCTTCAAGAGCTCGATAAGCAGATCTCCGCCCTCCAGGAGCGGATTGCTGCGCTCCCCCACCATTTGCGAGAAATCGAAAAACAACTGAGCGACATCACCGAAGCCCATGCCTCGGTGAAGCAGCGCATGGCGACCAACCAGCAACAGCGCCGAAAGTTCGACGGGGACATTCAGGCCCTCGAGCAGAAAATCTCGAAATATAACAACCAGTTGCTCGACGTGAAAACTAACGAGGAATATCGCGCGTTCCTCACTGAAATTGAGTTCAACAAGAATGAAATCCGGAAGATAGAAGACCGGATTCTGGATCTCATGGTGGCCGCCGAGGCGGATGAAAAAGAGCTCAAGGAAACAGAAGCCGAGTCCAAGAGGCAGCAGCAGGACGTCGCGCGGGAGAAACAGCAGGCCGAAACCGAGACCCAGGGAAAACAACAGGAACTCGAATCTCTGCTTGCCACCCGGCATCAGGTCACGCAATCCCTGAGCGACACCGTGCTGGATCTTTACACCCGGACCGCCAAGCTGAGAAACGGGGTAGTGATCGCTGAAGTGCGCGACCAGATCTGCACCGTATGCCACGTCATGTTGCGCCCCCAAACCTACAACGAAGTCATGCGGAACCAGGGAATCCTCCAATGCGACAACTGCAGCCGGATCCTTTTCTGGATCCCGCCCGCCCAACCCGCCGCCCCTCCCACCCCATTGAGCGGGGAGCCCGCCCGTGAATAAGAGAAAAGTCGAGGAGCCGACGATCTTTTTTATCGATGGCGGATCCCGGGGAAATCCCGGGCCGGCCGGTTATGGCGTCGCGGTCAAGAATGCCGCCGGCGATACGACCGATTCTCTTTCCGAGTATCTTGGCGTCGTGACGAACAACGTCGCAGAGTACTCCGGCTTGTTGGCGGCGCTTGAGTACGCCACCTGTCATCACCTGTCCTTTGTTCGGGTTTTCTCTGATTCCGAGCTGCTGGTCCGCCAAATGACCGGACGATACCGTGTCAAGAGCCCGGACCTGCTCCCCTTGTTCAACCGCGCCCAGGGGCTGGCGGCGCAGATCCCTCGATTTGAGATTGAACATATCCGCCGGGAGTTGAATGCTGCCGCCGATGCCCTGGCCAACGAGGCCATGGACCGGGGAGAAGGCGTGGAACCTCAGCTTCGGACTCTCCGGTTTGATGCCATCATTGAGAATGGACTGCTGAAGCCCCTCGGTGCCGTTCCGTTGCCGGAAAAGAAAAAAGTCGAATGTTCGATACGGTTCAAGGACTAGACCGATCCCGAGCCTGGGGCGGGCCAGTCATTTTGCTTGCTGCCCTGGGATTTTGTTGTCCTCAATGCCTTCAGGGCCAGGGAACAACCCCGCGAGCGACGACGCCCAGGCGTTCTCCTCAGCCCCGAAAACCTGTTTCCAGCAATGCGCGAATTGAATTGACCGCGATGGCGGCCTTGCCGAACGGTCAATCGAAACCGGTCGCCGGCCGTGACTTTCTACTGTTAGCCGTCGATCCCGACCTTCTCAAAGCACAAATCGAAAAAGAAATTCCCCTTCCCGAAGACCAGCATCCGCAACAAGAAAAATCTCCGGCGGCTCCTAGCCTTGGCCGAACTGACATTCAGCGGGTGGCTCAGGAGTTCAACGTCTCACCCGAATTTGTCGCGCTGGCGCAAAAAGCGCCGCAGGACGGGTCGATTTATCTTGATGAACCCAAGTACCGCCGCCTTGAGGATTATGCTCAGGTCGATGAACTCAGGAGGGCCTACGATTCGCTGCTCAAGAAAAAGGGGAAGAAAGGAAATCTCTCCAACCTGACCGACAGCCAGAAACTGGAACTCGTGAAAACGCTCGATGCCGAGTTCGACCGGCGGCTGCCGTCGGATAAGACGGCGATCGCCGTGCGCCTCGCGCACTTGGTGGTCGACCGGGAGAATCTTGCCTTTGCGGAACGACGCCGGCAAGTCGAGCAGAGAAACGCGGCGCTGGCGCAGCGGGCCAAACGAGAAGAGGAGTTGTGGAAGGAGCTGGAACAGAAAAAGAAATTATTTCGCATCAGCAGTGACGCCCGGGGCCTTGTGCGGTTTTCGAAGTTACCCCCGGGTAATTACTGGGCCTATGCGCACAATTTCACCTTCGAAGGGATTACCACCTCCTGGAACATTCCCATCCCCCTGCACCGCAATGAAGTGAAGCGCATCGAGCTGATGATTGGAAACAATTAGTCCCCCCACCAGGCGACACAGGCCCTCCCAATTGAAAGAGCGCCCGGCAGACGGAAAAGACTCATCCCCTCGGTCTTTCGGAAGGAATTCCCCAAGGAATTCCTCAAGGATCGATTTGCCCGGTGGAAGCCTCGAATTCTACCTTCGAGTGCTCTCCTGGCGTTTCCATGGGAAGGATTGCCCTTTGAACAGGAACCTGTAGATTCCACCCAGTATTGCAAAGTAGATCGTTATGAGATAAAGACAGAAGATGAGCGCACTCTTGAGAGTATTCGTCCATACGGCAATGACAAGGGAAACGGCCGCCGCTGCGCTCAATGAGAAAAGGACAAGTTCCCTCCTCAGCATAAAGCAAAGAAGCACCCCCGGGATGAAGGAGAGGGCCGCCAGGCAAGGAAGAATAATGCTCAGGACGATGACCATCGCGGAGCGAAATTCCAATTTTCTGATCAGGGACGTATTGTTAGACAACCCCTTCAGAAGTCCATACGTCGACCTGGCCTTCCGCTCATACAAATCGAGAAAGGTTGCCGGGGCAGGCTCTGAGACTCTTGCCTGAGGGCACAGTTTGACCTGGTAGCCGTGAGCGACAAGGAGTACCGTCATTTCAAAATCTTCCGATACCGCTTTTTCCGGAAATCCCCCCACCCTTTTCACCGCGTCGGTTCGGTAGGCGGACAACTCCCCAATTGAGGTTCGCACGTTCGAGTATTCGCTCTGTTTCCGTCTCAGGGAGGTATCGATTCCCCAATATAGCGCTTCGCCCTTCTCGGCGACGCTCCTGGGTTTCGGCACGGTTCGCGCCCCACTGACGCAGGCAATCCTGTCATCGGACTTCAAGGCATGGACAAGTTCGGTCAAACTGCCTTTGTCAACCGATGCATTGACATCCGTGGACACAAATATCTCACCCTCCGACATTGAAAGGGCGACGTTCAAGGCATGTGCCTTGCCCAACCTTCTTTCCAGGTGAAGGATCTTCATCCTCTTCTGCAGACCATTCTTCTCGGCAAACTCTCCGGCAATTTCACAGGTTCTGTCATCGCCATCGTCGACGACGATGACCTCGAAAAAGGCGGGATAATCGAGGGCAAAAGTATCCTCAAGTTTGCTCCGGATCATCCAGCTCTCATTGTTCACCGGTATGACGATGGTTACGCGCGGATACGCAATAGATTCATGAAGCGGCATTTGAAGTCGGTTGTTCTCTCGAAATTGTAGTGGAGGACTCGGAAGGCAAAACCTCTAGTCGATTTCGGTGGAATGATAACCGGATTGATGACAGGTTGTCGAACAATTTTCCCCTCTCGGATGGCCCGGTTTCAGTGCGGTCAAGAATCGCAACTCGGAGTCGAACCGGGGAACCCCACCTTCTACCGGGGGGTCCTCCTGATTCCTGTACCCTGGAGGACGGGCATTTGTATTCTATTGACAGTTGCCGCCCATATCCATATGATTTGTCCAGCTCGCAAAACCATCCATAAGTGTAAAAGTGTGCAGGCCATGCACAGAGCCGTCGACATTATATTGCCAACGCATCGACGCCCGCATACTGTCGGCTATTCCATTCAATCGGTCTTGCTGCAAACTTACCCTTCGTTCCATTTGCACGTCGTCGGCGACGGCTGCAGCCCAGAAACCGAATCGGTCGTACGCTCGTTCCGCGACTCCCGCGTCCACTTCTATCCGTTTGGAAAGGGCAAAGGTTTCGGATATGTCCATCGCAATGCCGTTTTGCGACAGACCTCAGAAAAATATGTCGCCTACATCGCCGATGACGATTTGTGGTTTCCGGATCACCTGGAGCGGGGGGTGGCGGCATTAGAGGGCCGATCTCTCGGTCTGGTCGCCTTCCGCGCCTGTCATGTGCGGGCCCCCGATCGAGTCGACGCCCACTTCTTTGCCTTCGACTGGCAGATCGGATTCGTGTCGAAGTTCCTCCGCCATTGGTTCACGGGGATGGCGGAGTACATCCATCGTCGGGACCTCTTTGAGCAGGTCGGCTATTGGGATGCCGGATTGTCTCGATTTGGAGACCGTGAGTTCTATAACCGATTGAGGACCTCCGGTGCTCCCTCCACCTACCTCGATTACATGACCGTGTTGCGCTTCTATGCTCAAGATTGGGACGACCAATATTCCTCCCTGGAAGAACCGCCCCAGAAGCGGTATTTGGCGAGGTTACAGGATCCGGGATGGTGTGAGGCAGTGCGCAATTCAGGGGAGACGAGCGTTCGGGGTTTTCGTTCAAGGCAACAGCAATGGAGAGACTTCTTCGCTTTTGCGGTACGTTCCGGCCCAAAGTTTTTGCGGTTTGGCAGCGAAAGATTATCAACTTATTTGCAGCGAGAGGAGGGGCACAATGCTACAGGGAGCCAAGAAAGACCCTCAATTGATTATGAGTAACTGGCAAATGCCGCAGGATCTGATCGAGGGGGTTGTCCTTCGCGAGGTCCTCCACGTGCCGGGAGATCGTGGTGTCATTACCGAGATGTTTCGATTTGATTGGGACCCTTCCGGCCAGCCGGTAACGCAGGTCTACCAGTCACGCGTCTTCCCCGGGCTGGTGGCGGCGTGGAGTTGTCATCGGGAGTCAATTGACCGGCTGTTCGTGAATCAGGGTCACATGAAGTTTGTCTTGTACGATGATCGTGAAGAGAGCAGGACCTATGGTCAGCTGAACGAATTTCACATTGGGGACGCCCGCCCGGCGCTCCTCATCATCCCGACCGGCGTTTGGCATGGGCTCAAGAATCTGGGCCCGTCCGATTGTCTCCTCACCAACTTGCCGACCAAGGCATATAATTACGAGGATCCGGATCATTACCGTTTGCCGAAGGACACCCCAAAGATCCCGTACCGTTGGTTCCCCGCGCCCCCCTCCCCTCCTGACTCGATCAAGAGTTAGGATCGCTGTTCAAGGGGGGCCGGCTTCCCGGCGTCATCAGCCTACCCGTCAGAGGGTAAGGCGCCGGATAAGTCAATCATCGGTCTCACCACGCCCGAGCAAGAGTCTTCCCTTCTATCCGTCGCATCCCGGGACTCCCTGATAATCTCAATTTGTTTGGGGACGAACCGATCGATAAAGCGCCCAGGAAAAGCCCCCCAAACCCAGACAGAAAACGGCCAGGCGCAAAATGGCTCCGACCCCGTATGGAATTTCAAAGACAATAAGAAGGATCACGAAGCCGAGGAGCAAGGCCAGGACCGTCTGGGACATCGTCGCGGAAGAAGACCGCAAGATGACCCGCCCCAAAAAGGCGCCCACAAATATTTCAGCAAAGTAGAGAGAGGCGACATAGAACACCAGGACGAGCAGTCCCAAAGGGAGACCCACCAGCGTAATGCAAGCAATAATCACGGCGATCGGGGTGGCCACCAGGACCGCAAAGCCCAGCCCCAAGCTTCGCCCCAAAGATCCGGTCGCCTGGACTGTCGTATGGAAGAATTTTGGCGCCAGCACAAGCATCAGCCAACCTACCAGGAGGGCCCCCACCAGCTTGACGACTTTCCAGAAATAGAATCTAGGCCGCACAAACCGGTTCTCGTGGACATTGAGGATCGTCTCGGTCTTGCCGCCCACGGCGACCCCGGGGGCGATGTGAACGCTATTTGGTTTTGACACATGGGCCGTGAGATCTCCGCCCATGCTTGCCGGAGGAAACAGGTTCAACTTCCCTCCGAAAAACGAAAAGTCATGTCCGACGTTTCCCCGAATATCCGCAGCCCCCGAGAAAATCCAGGCGCTTTGGGTCACCTTGCCGTCGAGGCTTGTATTCGCGGAGCCTACCACGACGTCCCCGCCTACGACACCTTGCCGTTCCAGACGGAAAGTTTGGATCCAACTATAGATGTTGCGCGTCACATGACCGGTGAGGTTCAACGACTGGCTGAAACCAAAAACATTGCCTTCCACGGTTCCACTAATGTCCGTCTCCTGAGCAAAGCCGACGAGATCTCCTTTGACGGTTCCGTGGATTTCGACACGACGGGCAAAAACGATCAAATCGCCATTGACAACCCCATCGACCAATATGGTGTCCCCCGTGGCCAGGAGATTGTCGTTTATGGTCTCGGTGCTTCCAATCATGACAGTGGCCTTGTCGCTGCGCCTCTCCAAAGCCAGCCCGGGAATCACCAACACCAACAGCATGACCACCCCGATGCCCCAACGTAAGAACCCTTTGTGATGACGCCACAGCAACACCCCGCCCGTGATCACCAGGGTTGCAGAAACCAGAACACTTACAATGGTAACAATCTGTGACATGATGGCCGCTCCTATATTGGTCAGGTAGAATACGATAGTGAACAAAAGGTTTGATTGGCCGGGCAAATGCATGGGATTCAGCCACTCCGTTGCCGGGGGAAGTCGCTGCTCCACCCAATTGACCAGAAAACTCAGCAGGACGGCAAGGATGCTCACCGCCGCTGCCTTCCCCACCAGATCGAGCAGGCGGGCGGGCTGTTCGCCCGTTGACGCCCAGTCTTCTTCGACTCGTTGCAGCGCATTCGTCAGGACACGATTTTCGACCCGCAGCGAATCCACCAGCGCCTGGCAGCGCGAACACCTGCCCAGATGGAGCCTCACCCGGCGGGCTTCATCCTCCGGGAGTTCTTCGTCCACAAAGATGGCGCAGGTCATTTCTGGAAGACAACTCATCAGGATGTTCCCTTCCCTTTCCTTCTTGTCAGAATCTGTCGCAGTTCCAGTTTCCCCCGAAAGATCAGTGTCGCCACATGCGCCCGCTGAAAGCCCAGCTGCCGTGCAATCTCATCGTAGCTGAAGTCGCTGTAGTAGCGGAGCACCAGCGGCAGGCGGTATTTTTCGGGCAGAAGTCCGATCGCCTTCCTCACTTCCGCATTTTGTTCCGTCATCATCGCCTCATCCAGGGGTGAAGTCGCTCCACCCCCCGCCGGTTGGGCTTCGGTGTCCCCTTCAACGATGAATCTCTGCTCCACCTGCCGCTTACGTATCAGGTCCACACAGTAATGGCTGGCGATGCTGTACAGCCAGCTCAAAAAGGGCACTGAGCCGTTGTAGCCGGCTAGACCGCGTTTCAGGCGGACAAACACCTCACTCGTCGCATCCTCGGCAGCTTCTCTCGAACCCAGCATATGTCGGCAAAGCCCCAGCGTCCGTGGCTTGAACTGGCGGTAGAGCTCGGCGAAGGACTCAGAGTCTCCAACGATGGCCCGCTGTATGACGGCGTCTAAGTCCAAAGGTTCGCCCCGGCTCTTCCGGCCATCCTGATTCGGCCCGTTCGCGTGGTTGCTTTCAGTCCCCATAGAGTAATACGCCGGTGGATTCAAGAAATTTCAGTTTTCGCAGAGAACCGATGGGGCGGGAGAGATCCTTACAGCGGAGGCCGTTGATGGTGCCAATCGGTGGCCTCCTGGTAAGCATGGGCCAGTTGAAGCAGCCTCGCCTCCGACCAGGCCGGACCGGCAATCTGCAGTCCGATGGGAAGGCCCGAGCGGGTAAAGCCGCACGGGAGAACCAGGGCGGGAATGCCGGTAAGATTGAACAGGCGCATGAACCGGGTGAGCCGGCCCCTTGCCAGGGGCACTGCTTCGCTCTCGGCAATGGACGTCGCCGGCTGGGGGGTCGCCGGGAGAACCATGAGGTCGACGCTTTCAAACACCTTTGACATCTTTCTCTGCCACTGAACCTGGATCTTCCGCGCTAAAGCGTATTCTGTCCCTGTCACTTCCAATCCTTGGCGCAAACGCTCCAGCACGTCAGCTCCGATTTTGTCCGGATGATTGTGGATACGGCCGGAGTGATATGCCGCCGCTTCGGCCAGCAGAATGCGGGCGCTCGCATCCATGGCGGTCTCATATCCTTCGAATGACACCTCTCGCACTTCGCATCCGAGGTCAGGAATTATAGAGACTGCCTTCTCCACTGCCGCCCTCGTTTCGGGATCGTTGCCCCCCAAGAACAACTCATTAGGAAATCCCACCCTAAAAGGGAGCGGGATGTGGAGGGTTGACACGGCCGATGCAAAATCCTCCACCTCGTGGTCGACAGAGGATGGATCCTCCGCGTCATAACCGGCCACCACGGCCAGGAGTAATGCCACATCTTCAACAGTCCGGGCCATTGGCCCGGCATGATCCTGGGAAAACGACAACGGCACTACGCCGCTCAAGCTCAATCGCCCGTAAGTCGGTTTTAGTCCGACCACCCCGCACAGCGAAGCGGGGATTCGAATGGACCCCCCCGTGTCGGTCCCCACCGATCCAAGACACATCCCGGCTGCAAGCGCGGCTCCGGAGCCTCCACTTGATCCGCCGGAAATGTACTCCAGGTTCCAGGGATTATGGCAGGCCCCGAAATGCGGGTTCGTGGTCGTTACCCCAAGCGCCCATTCGTGCATGTTCAGCTTGCCCAGGAAAATGGCCCCCGCACGTCGCAACCTTTCAATGATGAAGGCATCGTCCGCGGCCATCTTGTCCTTCAGAAGAATGCTGCCAGCAGTCGTAGGCATTCCACGGACATCATACAGGTCCTTCACACCAATCGGGATCCCATGAAGCAGACCCAGTGGCTTCCCCTGCGCCACCGCTTCAGTGGCAATTCGTGCGTCATGAATCGCGGCCTCGGCGGCGACGTGGAGGTAAGCATTGACCGCGGGATTCAGCGCTTCAATGCGTGCAAGGTAGGCCTTTGTCAACTCCAGCGGCGACAGCCGCCCCGCACAAATCTCGTCACGGGCATTCGCGAGGGAGAGACTGATCAGGGAATCATCCATACGCATAGGGCTCCCAGCAGCTCGTCCGATCAAACCATTCCACTTTGTATGGCTATCTTTTGAGGACGATGATTGATGATGACGAAGGCACGCCGTCTCAAGGCAGTTTGCCTGGGGCCGTCGCTGCAACCCAGATCACGAGTCTTTGTGGCCGGTAGGGAAATGTCCAAGAGCCTTCCGAAATAAGGTCGTGGCAACTGGCACCAGTGCGAGCCAATCTTAGCGCAAGCAAAGCAGCAACTCTAACTTGAATTTCTCCAGAGAAGAACCGGCCCCCAAAAAGATTGGACGCCTCAGTTCGCTACCCAAGGACATAGAGACTCGAACAAGCGGTACTTCCTTTAAAGCATACGCTATTGGACTTTTCGAGGCAAGTTGAAGACCCCAGCCCGATGAGGAGAACCCCATCGATAGGCGTCTGCCGTCTAAGAAAGCCTCCCAAGATTCATGGTGCGTTGTTCGTTAGCATTATTCAACTGGACTCCAAAAGGATTCTCCCTCTCGACGTCGTCCCGACGCCAGAAACCTCACGAGAAAGTCACTTTAGAAGGCAATCAAGCCCTCAATTTCAAAATTGACAAACTCGCAGGATGGAGTTGGCATCTATGAAGATGTGTGATAAAAGAGGAGGGCTTGAACGATGAATGCCTTCCCCGGGGTTGAACCAGCTGAATGATTCTCTCGCGATTCGAGGCGCACATTCCGCTTCATCTGACGATCACTTTTTCAAATCCATACTCCGAGCGCCCGTTATCAGATAAGCGTAGAAGGCAGTCAACTTTTGCCACCATTTTCCAGCCAGGAGGAAATTCACAAAATGAAGAAGCGAACGCAGATTATTCTGATTCTTGCAATCCTTGCGTCGATCTGTCTCGCATTGAACCTGTTCGGGCAGGCCGCGAAAAAGACGACTGCCAAGGCCCCGGACAAGATCGTCTTCGAGGCAAAACCAGGAAAAGTCACTTTTGACCACGCCAAGCATCTCGAGCGTGAGAAGAATGACTGCAAGGCATGTCACGACAAGCTGTTTCCTCAATCCAAAGCCCCCTTGAATTTCGCCGCGGGGATGCACAAGCCCGCGGAAGCGAAAAAGGCATCCTGTGCTGCCTGCCATGTAGCGGGCGGAAAGGCCTTCGAGAGCAAAGGAAACTGTAACAAGTGTCACGTGAAGGCGTAGGGGGGAGAGTGATCCTCCTCCAGGGACCTCGTATCATTCAATGATCAGTGTGAAGGTCGCTTAAGAAAATGGTCCTGGGGGGACAAGCGGGCCTGTCTTTGAGACCGAGCGTGAACACCCCACCGGTATCCACAGGGATGCCCGAGAGGGTGAGGACCTTAGTCCGCCAATCGAACGACCGCCGCGAGGGAATCGCAATCGCTCGAAACCCGGCTCGCATGTCCCCTTCCCTTGATCCTCAAAATGAGATTCCCCGGCACTCTCAGCATAGAGCCTTGAATATTTCATCTCCATCCTTCCGCCTTTGACTGAGTCAAGCGCATTCCTCCGTGAAAAGCACCCTGATCCTGGTGCGGGATCTGCTTGGACTGTCAAATTCGAACCCGACACGACGGTGGAGCCTCATTCACTGTTCAGACTGCGTCTTAGCAGTATTGTATTGATTTTTCCATGCTTTTGACTATTCTGGGCCATTGTAGCAACTGCGGGGTGCCCCCGAGGTTACAGGGCGGAAAATCAGGCATCCCAAGAGGTATTCTTGCTCATGATCAAAACGGTGGAATGGCTGGGTGATGGGGTTCGAATGATCGATCAATTGAGACTCCCCGCCGAGGAAGTATATCCCGTGCTGAAGACTTATGAAGAGGTGGCTGACGCCATTCGTCGGATGGTGGTGCGAGGCGCACCCGCGATCGGCGTGACGGCTGCCTTTGGGATCGCCTTGGGAGTCAAGCAGCAGAACACATCCGATCGGATGAAATTCATTGAATCCTTCAGCACCATCTGTGAGGTCATGGCCAAGACCCGGCCCACGGCGGTGAATTTGTTCTGGGCCATCGACCGGATGAAGAAAGTGTTTGACCATTCGATCCGCGAGGACAATCGCGACTTCGACCCCTCTCATTTTGCCCAGATCCTTGAAGCGGAGGCGCTGAAGATATATCAGGAAGACATTGCCTGTAACAAGGCCATGGCTCAACACGGAGCCCGGCTCATCCCGAAGGACGCCATGATCCTTACCCATTGCAACACCGGAGCCCTGGCCACCGCGGGGTTTTATGGAACCGCGCTCGGAGTCATCAAGGCCGCCCATGAGGAGGGGAAAAACATTTCGGTGTGGGTCGACGAAACCAGGCCCTATCTTCAAGGGGCGCGGTTAACGGCGTGGGAATGTCAAAAAGAAGGTATTCCCTACACCCTGATCACCGACAGCATGGCAGGACATTTCATGAGGCTGGGCAAGGTGCGGTGCGTGATTGTGGGCGCCGACCGTATTGCCGCGAATGGCGATACGGCAAACAAGATCGGGACCTATTCGCTCTCGGTCCTCGCCAAAGAACACCACCTGCCGTTCTACATCACCGCCCCGACGTCGACCATCGATCACAAGCTGGCTTCGGGGGATGAAATTCCGATTGAGGAACGCAGTTCCCGCGAAGTCACCCACATCAAGAACATTCCGATCGCCCCCGAGGGAGCCCATGCAGCCCATCCGGCCTTCGATGTCACGCCGGCCCGAAACATCCACAACATCATTACCGAGCGGGGCATTCTTTATAAACCATTCGACGATGCCATTCAGTCCTTAATTGCGAATTGACGGGTCCACAGAGTTCGCAGATTGCGCAGATGTCTCAACCATGTTGATCTTGGGAATCGAATCCTCTTGTGATGAAACGGCTGCGGCGGTGGTGGAAAATGGCGTCCACATCCGATCCAACGTGATCGCTTCCCAGGTGGCGCTTCACAGGAAGTATGGCGGCGTGGTGCCCGAACTGGCGGCCCGCGAGCATGTCATGTCGATCGGACCCACCGTACGGCAGGCCTGCGAGGAAGCCGGGGCCCGCTATGGCGATTTTGACGCCATCGCCGTGACGCAGGGCCCGGGACTGGTGGGTTCCCTGCTGGTCGGAATCTCCTATGCCAAGGCGATGTCCATGAGCATGGGAACACCCCTGGTGGCTGTGAATCACATCGAAGGACACATCTACGCGGCATTTATGGAGCGCCTGGCAAATCCCTTGCAAGAATCCGGGACACCCGCGCTGCCGGCCCTGGCGCTAGTCGTCTCAGGCGGGCATACCAGCCTGTTCCTGGTGGAGCGGCACCCTTCGGGCACGGGGTTCCAATACCAACTGATCGGCCGAACGCGCGACGATGCCGCCGGCGAGGCCTACGACAAGGTGGCAAAATTGCTGGGTCTCGGGTACCCTGGCGGACCGGTCATCGACCGCCTTGCCCCCTTTGGAAATCCCAAGGCCGTGCCTTTCACCAAGACAAAAATCTCGGACCGTTCCCTCGACTTCAGCTTCAGCGGCATCAAGACGGCGGCCCTGCGTTATGTTCAAAAGAACAATATCCGCCCCCTTGATCCTCGAGTGCATCACGATGAGAAAGATGTTCCACCGATCATGGTCGATCTGGTTGCCAGTTTTCAGCGGACCGTCGTAGAAATTCTGGTCCGATCCCTTCAAAGGGGAATGTTGGAGTACCGCCCGGAGTCCATTTTGTTATCAGGGGGTGTCGCCGCCAACAGTGAACTGAGGTCAGCCGTTGGAAACTTTTGTGCGGAACATAAGCTTGAGGCCTATATCCCCCCGCCCTACCTGACCACTGACAATGCTGCCATGATCTCCGCTGCCGGGCATGACCATTTTCTACGACAGGAATTGGCGGACCTGGACCTCAACGCGGAAGCCAGCCTCCAACTCGCAAAGAAGATTCAGTGAGACGGGCCTTGAGCACTTTCGCGGCAGTATCACCTCAATATTTGCTTCCGTGAAGCCCTTTTCCGAGGGGTCTCACGAGAGATGGAGGGGGGTTTGATTTCTGCAAGGGGACGGTCGGCGGCAAGCAGCGCGGAAGCGGCACCGAGGTCCTTCTGCAGCTGTCGAAGATTGACCCGGCAAAACTGCCCCGGGGCGCCCGAAAATTTACCAAGCGCATTTCTGAAGAGTGACTGAGCCCCGTGCCGGTTCCCTTTTTGAAGGTGATGGGCGCCGACGGCTGTTTGAATCAAGCCTTGCATCACTCGTTTGGATTCACCGGCCAGGAGACGCCAGAGATCCTCCCACACCTCATGGGCCTCAAAGAATCTCCCGAAATTAAAATGCGTGACTCCTTGATCGAATTTCTCTCGAAAGTCCCTGGTTCTCACGGTCATCTGCCACACCCTGTCTGCTGAGCTGTCGTAGGCCCCCCGGGCTCAAGATCAGACTCTTACCAAATTCCAGAGCAGAATCACCCGCCAGCGGCCAAAATGGCGGAACGCCTTCGAAGCCCTAAAACAAAACGGGACTCGCTTCCTTTGACAGAAAAACGAGTCCCCATCAATTTCGTTAAAATTCGATTCGGAGATTTTACCTTCTCCGACCCTTCTTTCCAGCCTTTCTAGCCTTGCCTTTCTTTTTCGAAGCTTTCGCCTTTGACTTCTTCGCGGCTTTCTTGGGCTTGATTTTTCTTGGCTTGATCTTTCTTGGCTTAATCTTCCGCGGCTTGATCTTCTTCTTCGCTGCCACTTTTTTCTTGGGAGCGACCTTCTTTGCTTTCGCCTTGGGTCGGGGCTTCGGCTTCGGTGAGACATAGGGCGCCGGCTGCGGAGGAGGGGGAAGCGGAGGTTCGGGGATGGTCATCTCGGCTTCAACGGTTTCTTCGAACTCTTCTATGATTTCTTCGGATGGCTCCTCCAGTTCAGCGGCTTCCTCCAGCGACTCTTCCCGTTCGTCCGGGAATCCTCCTTCCATCTCCTCTCTCTCATCATCACCCTCGAACATGTCGGGCTCCTTTCTCGCGTGGAAAATTACCTACTGAAGAATGGGCGGGTTTGAATCCTGTGCACACAGCGCGCCAAGCGAGGCGATTATAGTCAAATTGCCTACCTGAAGCAAATATCCCGGCAATCAATTTCGAACGGATTCTGGATCGGGCGGATCAGCCTGCTGAAACGCTCCGGGGCCTCAACCCACGGCTCCCCCTGGACTCACCCAGCGGCCCTGGCACCCCCTTATGCGTCACTAAACGGAGGGCTTATCCCGGGCTGTGGATTTCACATTGAACCCCCTTAACGTGCCTTGACACCCCCTCCTCCCTGTGTTACAAACACCTGTGAATTGTGGTGCAAGCAGTGACTTGCCCAATATCTTGTTGATAAAATGGTGATGGCGTCTCTTCGGGGTACCTTCTAACCAACTCATGCCCTTTGACCCAGAGCGAATTGCTGTATTTGCAGTCTTCATGCTGGTCCTCCTGCTGTCCCTTTCCTGGCATGAGTCTGCGCATGCATGGATGGCGGACCGACTGGGGGACTACACGGCCCGATATATGGGACGGGTATCTTTGAACCCGCTCGTTCACATCGATATCATAGGAACCATCGTATTTCCAGCCATCAATTTCTTTTGGGGAGTTCCCCTTCTGGGATGGGCAAAGCCCACGCCGGTCAATCCACTTCACTTGCGGGATAAGAGATACGGTCAACTCCGCGTTGCTGCCGCCGGGCCCATCAGCAATTGTATTCTCGCGGTGATCTTTATCATTGCCGACAAGGCACTGGTGATTCTGAGCCCGCTTTTCAGTACCAATGTGCTTACTCCGATGTTTCTCTTTTTTCAGCTTGCGATTTATTTGAACATCGGACTTGCAGTGTTCAATCTGATTCCAATTCCTCCGCTGGATGGGAGTCATATCTTGGAAGCCCTCCTTCCTTACGAAGCGGCGCAGAAGTTTCAAGGTATTCAACGCTATGGCGGGATTCTGTTAATGTTGATGGTTTTCACGCCAGTATTTAGCATCATCTATTCGCCCGTGCTTATTTTTTTGCGATACCTCTTCTACTGGTTCAACCTGCCTATGCCCGTGAGATGGTAATCTTGTGAGAGGTCGGGCAGACAGCGACCGCAAACACAAGCAATGGAGCGTCGCCTCGGATCGCGGAGTATTTGATTCATGAATTTCGAACAGGAAGCGTTGTTATAACGTGGATGGCAGCCAACAGGTGGGTAAAAACAAGCGCGTCCTCAGCGGCATGCGGCCGACGGGCCGGCTCCACATCGGTCATCTCGTCGGGGCCCTGCAGAATTGGGTGAAACTCCAGAATCAATACGAGTGCTTTCACTTTATTGCTGACTGGCACATGTTGACGACGGACTACTCCGACACCTCGAACCTGGAAGACAACCGGTTCCAGATGATCCTGGACTGGCTGGCCTGCGGGCTCGATTCAAACCGATCCACGCTGTTCATGCAATCTTCGATCAAGGAGCATGCAGAGTTGCATTTGCTGCTTTCCATGATTACGCCGCTCGGCTGGCTGGAGCGCGTCCCCTCTTACAAGGAGATGCGGGAGAACCTGGCGGACAAGGATCTCAACACATACGGCTTTCTGGGGTATCCCCTTTTGCAGTCAGCCGACATCCTGATGTACAAAGCCGATTTTGTGCCGGTGGGCGAGGACCAAGTTCCCCATGTCGAACTCACCCGCGAGATCGCGCGACGCTTCAATTTCACGTATGGCCGGAGCGGGGCCGGGCCGGTCTTCCCGGAGCCACAGGCGCTCCTCACTCCGGTCCCGCGATTGCCCGGAACCGATGGTCGGAAGATGTCGAAGAGTTTTGGTAACGATATTAAACTCAGTGATGATCCGGCCCTCGTGGAGAAGAAGATTCTCCCCATGGTGACGGATCCGGCGCGAAAGCGGCGGCAGGATCCCGGCAATCCCGATCTCTGCCCCGTGTTTGATTATCACAAGGCCTTTTCGACGGACGAGACGCAAGGGTGGGCGGCGCACGGCTGCCGCACCGCCGAAATCGGATGTATCGATTGCAAGCGCGGACTTTTGAAACATCTGCTTCCCGTCCTCGAGCCGATTGCCGCCAGGCGCCGCGAGCTGGAGGCCCACCCGGACGCCGTTCGAGAAGTCCTCGACGCCGGCAACCAGACGGCCCGGCAAGTGGCTCAAGCCACAATGGACGAAGTCCGGAAAACCATGTTGTTGTAACCCGGGACACCGAAATGCAACTTGAGCTCAAATTCCAACTCCCCGCCTACGAAGGACCGCTCGACCTCCTTCTTGATTTGATTCGCAAGCAGGAGATCGACATTTACGATATTCCCATCGCCCGGATCACGCGCCAATACCTGGATTACATGCGCGCCCTGGAAGAGCTCGACATCAATTTGGGGGGGGACTTTATCCTGATGGCGGCGACCCTGATTCACATCAAATCCAAAATGTTACTGCCGCCGGATCCGGAGGAAATCCGCGAGGGCGAACCCGGGGACCCCCGCGAGGAGTTGGTACGGCAACTGTTGGAGCATGAGAAATACAAGAACGCGGCCGAGATGCTTCAGCAAAAAGGAATGATCGAGGGAGCCACCTACAGCCGGGTGGAACTGGAGAAATGGATTGACGAATCGGGGGAACCGGAAATTTCGGTCACGCTTTACGATCTTGTCATGACCTTTCGGGCGGTCATGGAGCGCGCCAAGTTACGCACGCCCCTCGAGATTGTCCACGACGAGATGACGGTCGGGCAGATGATTGCCCACCTCCGGATGCTCTTCGAAGATTCCACAAAGCCGATTCTGTTGACCCAGATCTTTGAATCCTACACTACCCGTCGGGCGCTGGTGGTGACTTTCCTGGCGCTGCTGGAGTTGGTGCGGCTGCATGCCATTCAGCTCTCGCAGAAAGCCACGTTTGGTCCCATTTACGCCCAAAAGAAGGACAACTTTGAGAACGCCGTTGCTCATCTGAATACTGCATATCTGGAGTCGGAGGAGAGTCCGGAGCCCACGATTCAATAAAGTTGTGGATGGAGGTTGCGGGAGCGGGAACCTGTTCCAATCCGGCAATCCCCCCACAGGAAAGCCAGACCTGAAAGAGAAGGAATCATGACTGAACAAGAATTAAAATCCGTAGTTGAAGCCATTGTCTATATCGCCGCCGAACCGGTCCCGCTGAAGACGCTCCGCGACCTGTTTCCGAACGAGCCCACGGAGAAGATCGCCGCGGTGGTCGATGAGTTGACGGCGGAATATCAAGCCTCCCACCACGGCATTGAAATCCGGGAGGTGGCGCACGGCCTGAAGATGTCGACCAAACCCGAGCACTACGACATTCTCAAACAGTTTGCGCGGTCGCAACGACCCCCCACCCGGCTCTCCCTCTCCGCCCTTGAGACCCTGGCCTGCATTGCCTACAAGCAGCCGGTGACGCTGCCGGAGATCCAGCAGATTCGAGGGGTGAATGCGTCCAGTGTGATTCACACCTTGCTCGAGAGAAAGCTGATCACGGCGGCCGGCCGCAAAGCGGTGGTCGGCAGGCCCATTCTGTACCGAACGACCAAGGAGTTCCTCGTTCATTTCGGACTGAAAGACCTTTCGGAACTCCCCACGCTCAAAGAATTTGAGGAGATCGCCAGCCACGCTGCATTCTCCCCCGATAATTCTTCGGGGCATTCCGACCCCTCCTCGCTCGACTCGTCGGGGGCCATCCCCGGTTCATCGGGGACAGGTGGTCTTGCTGATCCGTCAGCAGAGTCGCTGCAGATTCTCGACGATCCCGCGGAGGATGGACCGTTCTATTGACAGACGGAATTGAGCTGCAACGAGAACCTGCATAACCTCATTGAAGACCGATTGCCGGGGCAGACAAGCAAGCGAAGGGACAGACGACAACTGTTGGGAACTTTCGACGTGGACGAGCGATTGGTGTCTGTCTCTGTAATTATTGTAAGATGAAGTTTTCCCGAGTCACCTCCGACCCATGCGAGAACGAATTCAAAAGATCATCGCCGAAGCTGGGATTTGTTCGCGTCGGCACGCGGAGAGCCTGATCCTTTCAGGCTGCGTGTCGGTCAACGGCAAAATGGAGACGACCTTGGGAACCAAGGCTGACCCGGAAGTCGACTACATCAAGGTCAACGGCAAGCTCCTGCACACCCCCCCGCAACACATTTATGTCCTGCTCAATAAACCCAAGGGCGTCGTTTCCACGGCCTTCGACCCCGAAGGACGGACCACGGTGACCGAGTTGATTCGGGGGGTACAGCAGCGGATCTACCCGGTGGGCCGTCTCGACTACAACACCGAGGGGTTACTCCTGCTGACCAACGACGGCGATTTTGCGCAGATTGTCATGAAAGCGGGAGTCCATTGTCCCAAGACTTATCTCGCCAAGGTGCGCGGTACCCTCGGGGACGAGGCTCTGGAACGGCTTCGCAAAGGGATCGTCCTTGACCGGGTCAGAACCGCACCCGCCCGCATCATCCCCGTGAGAAAAGCTGACAATAGCTGGTACGAAGTTACCCTGACTGAGGGGCGAAACCAGCAAATCCGGAAGATGTTCGAGTTTGCGGGGCATCCTGTGGAAAAACTCAAACGCACCCGGATCGGGTTCCTGGAGGATTCAAATCTGCGGCCGGGAAAATATCGGTCCTTAACCCCGCAGGAGGTCGCTCGATTCAAGAAAATGAGGATGAAGTCTTCACCCGGGCCTCCGTAATGATCGAGGGACCGATCCTCTCCGCGGACTGGCCATTCCTCAAGTCGGAACTGCGGAGCTCAGAAGATTGGCCCTTGCCGCCTCCCCTTTGTCGAATCACATGGAGTTTTCGCCTGCGGGCGTGATAGGATGTTTGTTGTTCGGGCACCTCAGTAAGTGTAAGAGCGATCTTCAGGGCTGAGATGAACCTCTACGACAAGATCTTTGCCGATTCCAAAACCATTGCCGTTGTGGGGCTGTCGTCCAATCCGTCTCGTCCGAGTTATGGCGTATCGCGCTACATGCAGTCGGTCGGATATCGCATCATCCCCATCAATCCCAACGAAACTGAAGTTTTGAATGAAAAATCCTATGCCCGTTTGGAAGACGTCCCTGTCCCGGTGGACATTGTAGATATTTTCAGGCGCTCGGAGTATGTCGAGCCCCTGGTGGACAGTGCCTTGAAGATCGGCGCCCAAGTGATCTGGATGCAGGAGGGGGTGTTTCACCGCCAGGCGGCCGAACGCGCCCGTCAGGCGGGGTTGATTGTCATCATGGACCGATGCATCTTAAAGGAGCACATGAGTTGGGTTTATACCCATCAACATGCCTCCCCTTTACAACCCACCAGCGAAGTGTTCTAATACGACGGCTTTTGGGTTGGATTGAAACGCCTTCATAATTAATTAGTTTTTCAAAGATGCATCTTCCGGCAACACTTCCCAAAAGGCCATTGTCTAACTTTGAATGAGAGGCTAGCGGACGCCACAAGCTTGATCTCTTTAATCCGTTTACCCATTCTGTGCCCATGACGAAATTCGATACCACCCCCCGAGTCCTCATCGTGGACGATGAAGTGCGCTTGACGGAGAGTCTCGAATCGCTCGCCCTGGCGATGGGGTTTGTATGCCAGGTGGCGCATTCAGGGTACGACGCCCAGGAAATGCTGATGGCGGAAGAGTTTGACCTGATCATCACTGATCTCCTGATGCCCGGCGTCAGTGGATTTGATCTCATCGATTTTGCGCGCGGGCGCGGGCTCTGGACCCCCATCGTGGTCTTAACCGGGCAGGGAACCGTCAATGCCGCCGTCCAGGCCATGCGGCAAGGGGCTTACGATTTTGTGGTCAAGCCCTTCGACCCCGATCGATTCCGGACTGTCCTGATTCATGCGCTTGAAAGGAGCTCGTATGAGCGCAAGCGGCTGGAACATATTCGGCACGAAGAGCAGCTCCAGGCCGAGGTTCGGGAGTCCAAACAGTATCTGGAGCTGGTTCTGCAAAGCGCGGAAGATGTCGCCATCATCACCACCAACCGCGAGGGCAAGATCAAGACCTTTAACACGGGCGCCGAGAAGCTTCTCGGGGTGCCCCTCGACCAGGTCCTTGGGCAGCCCATTGATCTCTGGTTTCCAAATGCAAAGATCATCAAGCACGCCCATGATTTTCTGAATGGACAGCGTCGCGAGGCGTGGCGGGAGGAATTGGCGTTTGAGAATCTGCATGCCACCCAACTCTGGATCCACGTCGTCATGCGCTGGATGGAGTCCCCTTCTCCTTCACTCGCCGGATTGATTGTGGTGGCGACCGACATTACCCAGCGGCACATCCTCCGGGAGAAGCTGAAACTTCTCTCCATCACCGACGACCTGACCGGCCTATATAATCAGCGCTATTTTTACGAATCCCTGCGGAGGGAAATCGAGCGCTCCAACCGTCGAAGCGCCCCGTTTGGACTGGCCATGTTTGATATCGACCATTTCAAACGATACAACGATGAATTTGGACACTTGAAGGGCGATGAGATTCTGAGCCGCCTGGGGGAAATCGTCCGATCGACCATCCGCCGGATTGACTACGGATTCCGGTATGGCGGCGATGAGTTTGCGGTCCTGCTGCCGGAAACCGAACTGGAACACGCCGTCTTGATCACGGAGCGCATCCGCGCCAACACCAAAGTGGAGTTCAAAGGCCAAGTCACCCTGTCGATCGGGGTGGTGCAAGGCAAATCGCCCTGCGATGAGCGACGCCTGATTGAGGCCTCTGACCGGGCCATGTATGAATCCAAGCGCGCCGGCGGCGATTACGTCTCCTTCATCAGTAAGCCCATGACGCTCACCCAACAATAAACGTGGCCATGAGAGGTTGCCGGCTTCACCTCAGCGGAAGAGGGGCTTCAATCCTGTTCCCAACCTCAATTCCCGTTCCCTCGATCAGCTTGACCAATCTGCAATTTCAAATTAAAGATACAAGAGCGTGATGCTGGCGGGCACGAGAACAGTATCCTGGAGAGGGCTCGGACCGCCTTCAGTTCCATGCGCTCATCCAGCTCCCGGCGAAACGCTTCGGCTCACAAGCATCCGCCGGTCGAAGATCGGTTTGCCTATTAACCGGACTGTGCGACGGCAGCCTCCCACCCTGACAATTCCCTCGACAACAGTCGGAGGATCATTCAGATTCGGCCTACTGAGGCGCTTCCCCACTCCTCTTCAATTCCCCCGACGGCAGTCGGGCGATGGTTCAGGTTCCACCTCCACGACCAGAAGCCCGCACTTTTCGAAGAGCTTCAACCGCTCCACTGCTATCATCGCGCACCGAGCCGGCTGCAATTATGCTGATTCACCATCATTCCGGATTACTTCGCGAGTGCAACGACACGATCGAGAATTGCTTTCGCCTCGAATGGCGCACTCTTCTCAGTCGTGTCATCCCAAAAAACAAAGTAAGCCCGTTCCTTGCCATCGGGTTCGCGACGGCGCAAGGCGAGCAAGGTCAGGTAGCAATCCATGCATTTGCCGACCGTTGATCCGCCCCAACTGGAGGGCTTGGCACGAGTGATGAATTGCGTCAACCCCTGCAGGGCCTCACGAGTGAGTTCGTTCCTGCATTTCGTGTGAGGAGCGTTACATTCGACGCTCCCGTTTGAGGTGATCGCAATGTCGCCCCTGCCGGCCCCGTTGAATCCGCCGCGCGTGATCACCTGCACGACCCATCCATTCTCCGCCTCCGGCACCTTCACCGAATTAATGGCATCAGCAAAGAAGGTTGGAACCGGAGTGCCGTCAATCAGAATTGCATCCTCTCCGGAGGACAGAGTGTGTTTATGAGTAGAAGCGGAGGGAGACTGGCCGATCAGGCTCATCGGCACAAAAATCAGCAGAGGTACAAATGCAACCCCGCTCTGAAACCCTCGAATAAATCTCCGCATTCGTCCAAGAATCATCTTGTTGTCCTACGTCGCTATCACCTTTCATGGACTGACGGCAGGTGAACCGCTTGATGCTGACATCATCCCGCTCAACACCGCATTGAATGCCTGGACCCGCATGCGAGTATTCTTGATCCCTTTGGCGATTGCCAGGACATCATCCAACCTTCTGTTGGCCAACCATTGGAGCACCTCCAAATACTGCTTTTCAATTTTTGAGTTCGGTTCAAAGGGCTGGTCCGCATCAGGACGGACCTGTTCGAACTCATTGAAAAGCCGCTGCATCCTTTCGGGAATCCTCTCAGGGGCCACCGTACCCGACACTTGGAGAATCAAGAAGAGAAACTGAATTCGCCAACTGGCGTACGCGGTGATCTTCCCTGACGACGAACGACCACCCGGAATCTTCTGGAGGTGTTCTTCGGCCTCGTCAAGAAGCTTGGCGGCCACGTCGGGATGAGTATCCTGCAGGGTGCGCGCCAGTGTGATATGTTGGACGAAGTTCCCGCTTGGATCTTCAATTCTATTGACGAGTTCATAAGCGCTTTCATATTCCTTCTGGTTCATCGCCTCATAAAAATCCCGGAACGTTTTTGGCGCGCTTTCCATCACCCTTCGAGTGATCTCCTCATTCGACTCCTTCTTGGGAGGAGGGTACTTCTTCAATAGTTCGGCGATATGTTCCGCAACGGCTTCGTCGGCAGGCCTAATGGCGACCTGGAGCTCGGCCAGCAGGACGGCACTGATCTCGTGTTGCGCCATGCGCGGAGTACCATACGGGCCCAGTGTTCCGGCTTCAGCGAGACGGGATTCACACTCCCGGAGGCGCTCGGAGAAGGTCAAAATCGCATCCGCCATCGTCGGAATCAGCTCCGGATAATGTTGGGCCGTTTCTGGAATCAGCGCTTTCAACCCGTCGATCGCTGGACTGGCAATGCTGACCGATTCTGAAGGCTGGAGCTGTGTCTTTTTTAGATCCCCATAGGCCTCCGCCAGTTGGAGCAATCCATCC
The DNA here is from genome assembly GCA_020073085.1 of Terriglobia bacterium. Lineage (NCBI taxonomy): Bacteria > Pseudomonadati > Acidobacteriota > Terriglobia > Terriglobia bacterium. The sequence goes on from JAIQFV010000007.1 coordinate 101,709, forward strand.
TCTCTTCCCTTTTCACGAACCTCCTTGATCCATCCGGGGAGGAATTGGAATTTAGCAAAATCGTTCGGAGGAATCTTCCGGGTCACCAGCTCCAGGGCACGCTTGGGATCTTGTTTCAACTGCAACCTGGCTACGGTGAAAACCGCGTCGTAGAAGTCCGCCGGGTCTGTATAAACAATCTGACGTGGCGTCCTGTCGGGAGAAGACTCTTCGACCACACCAAAACGTCTTGCAAACGAGGGGGGAGGCTGGATGCGGCCCAGCAAGGCAGTCGCTTGAAAAAGGTCAAGGGGCGCCAGAGACCGGACAATCCTGGACTGGATTTGAGTTTTTGAGATTTTTCCTTCTTCCACAAATTGTTGTCCGATCCACTCCTCAAAAACATCCTCATCCACAGAGTCTTCCGACATGGGGGGAGGAGGCTTCAGCGCCGGATACTCTTTTTCCGGCATATCGACGGACATTTCAAAAGCCATTTGAAAAAGCCGGACTGCCTTCCCGGGATTCCTTTTCGCGACGATATCCGCCACCTCCGTCAGCCCGAGTGCCCGCGTGACCACCGAATCGGCAAGGATGTTCGAATAGGACAGGAGGGCAACATTGCGTTGGGCTTTCGGCAGAAATCCGAAAAGATCCTTTTCTGCTGCGACCTCCTTTCCCGAAGTATTCTGCACAGGCGTACCGCGTCGCGCCTTATCTGATGGGTTCTGAGCAAAGGTACGGCCATTGATCACCCCCCAGAACACCGCCCACAAGATGACCGTTGTGCTTAGTGAACGAAACCGGGGACTCCGGCTGTTAATGGATAAGAGCATAAGGTGCTCCACTCGAGCCCGATACATAAATGAACCGGTGCCCAGAGCTACTCACATCGCAACGCCACCATCGGATCGACTCGTGCGGCCCGCTGTGCCGGGAGGTAGCAGGCAAGAAGCGCCACCACGATCCAGAGGAGAGAAACCCCTGCATAAGTGAACAGATCTGTGGTGGCCACCTGAAAAACCATGCTGGCAATTACCTTGTTCAATGCCAAAGCCCCGGCCAGTCCAATAACTTCGCCTACAAGGACCAGCAGGAGCGCCCGACCGACGATCAGAGAAACGACGTCTATTCCCTCGGCCCCCAAGGCCATGCGGACGCCTATCTCGTGCGTCCGCAGGCTCACCGAGTAAGACACGACTCCGAAGACCCCAACCGATCCAAGAACCAGCGCCAACACGGCAAACGATCCGAACAAAAGCATATTGACTCTCCGGGGACTGAGGGATTTCGTTCTGCGTTCCTCCAAGCTCATCAGATCAAATGACGGCTCGCCCTTGTCGATACTGGCAATCTGGCTTCGCACCGCTGCGGCCAGATCCATCGGATCCCCCACCGTTCGTGCCAGGACTGTCATATGGGGTTCGCTGGCCTGCAAGAGGGACGGCGGAACTTGCGCTGACCGACTGGACGCCGCTCAGGCCCTTGATCCGCTCCAGGACATGCTGAAAGAACGATGCCTGATCCACAGGCTTAGGATACATGGAGAGCGTAAGGTCGATGTTCAAGGTCAGAATACGTTCTGATTTGAATCCTGGATCAATGCCACGAAGCCGGAGGAAGCTCCGCACGAGCAAACCGGCGCCGATTAACAGCATCATGGTCAGGGCGATTTCACCGACGACCAGGCCGCCGCGGAAGAGGCGGCCCGACCCGACCTCGGTTGAACTGCGGCCTGCCTCTTTGAGGGATTCATTCAATCGAATCCCGGATGCTTGTAGGGCGGGGGCTAGACCGGATGCGAGGCCGGTGAGCAATGTCAGAACCAAATTGAACCCCAGAACCCGATAGTCGAGATGGATGGGATCCATAGCCGGCAGGTTCGTGGAGATAAACGCAACCAGAAGATCCTTTCCCCAGGTGGCGAACACCAAACCTAGCATCCCTCCCACGAAAGCCATCAACAGAGTTTCAGTGAGAAGTTGTTGGATAATTCGGGCCTTGCCGGCACCCAGGGCGAGCCGCACAGTCACCTCCTTCTTCCGGGCGGCGGCACGCGACAGAAGCAGGTTGGCGATATTGATGCACGCGATCAGAAGCACGAAACCCACGGCAGCGAGGAAAGTGAACAAGGAGCGCTTCACTCCGTGGGTGATTTCCATGTGCCAGTCGCTCACCACGGCATGCCTCTTTAGCCCTTTCCTTAAAACGGATTGCATGATCGTATCCAACTCCGCCCGGGTTTGCTCAAGGCTTACTCCGGGCTTTAGCCGGCCAATCACACGTAACAGCAAAACCTTCGTCTCTCCAGCCTCGGATAGGGAAAGCGGCGTCCACAGGTCATAATCAGACGAATATTGATCAGGAATCTGAAAGGAGGCTGGAAGAACACCAATAACCGAGTAGCTCGTGGCATCCAGGGTCAATGTCCTGCCTAAGACCGAGGGATCGGACTTGAAACGGCGCTTCCAGAAGGCATGGCTCAGGATCACAACCCGAGGAGCACCGGGACGGTCTTCCTCGGGAGAGAAATTTCGCCCCACCACGGGCTGAACACCCAGAAGGGGCATAAAGGATGAACTGACGATGCCACAGGTCACTCGCTCTGCCTCATCGCCAACGGTGAGGTTACCTTGAAACCCCATGTAGGCCGCAATGTGACTGAGTATCTGGCTACGATTTCTCCATGCGAGATACTCGGCCCTCGTGGAAAATGGACCGTATGTGTTCCCCCGGATATAGACAAGCCGCTCGGGTTTGGGGTAGGGCAAGGGGCGAAGAAGCACCCCATTGACTACCGTAAAGATCGCTGTCGTGGCTCCAATGCCCAAAGCAAGTGTCAGAACCACGGCCGCAGTGACGCCGGGGCTTCGGGCGAGCATCCGAAGGCCATAGTGGACATCCTGGATAATATCTTCGAAGAATCTCATACGGTTAGGGTCATCGTTCAACAAGGTTTTTGATCAGCTTCAATTGCACGGCTTCCTTGCTGTTCTCCGAAACTTGAACGGTTCGACCCACTTCTTCAAAGGGTTTGAGGTACCCCGGATCATAAAGCACACCCCCCTCATCCACGGTGTCCCAGGCAAACAACTTGTAGCTTCCCGGGGCAATGCCATCGATGAGGAATCGGCCTTTATCGTCAGTCATGGCCATTTTGAATTGATACGCCGCCCGTCGCGGATTAGAAGAGGCTGCCGCGGAAACCAACGTCACCATCGCCGATGCGGCCGGCTCCGCTCTCTCGTCCAGAACGGATCCTTCGATATGTCCCCCGTTGGCGCCAAGCACTATACTGAGGTCTCCTGGGACCGTGCCGGTGAGGTCGAGGCCCGACTCTGTGATGTCTGTGTCCGCCAGGCGGATAGCCTTCACGTAGAGGCCCTGCAGGTTCATCAGTGAGACTCGATAGAGATCGGGTGCCACGTTCTTGAGCTCAAACGTTCCATCTTCCTGCACTCGACCTGGTGCCTGGTCATTCGAGTCTGCGATCAGCGAGTGCAGTCGCACGTAATGGGGGAGCCTGCCATCGGCGGCGCCCTCGACTCGAATCTGGCCCTTGATGTCGCGGGGTGGCAGAGGGCGCAATTCGATTCCCTCAATATCGGCCGACCCCACCTCAATCAGACGGCGGACCGAATACCGCTTGTCACCCACCATGCTGGTTGCGGTCAGAACATACGGCCCTGGAAGCAGGCCCCGAATCACGAAGTTACCATTCGGGTCAGCCATTCCCATGCCTTGGCCTGCATTTCCTTGGAATCCCGGGATGATGACATTCGTTGAGACACTCGTTGAGCCCGCAGGTTTGATGGCAGCGCCGCGAACGGTCGCCAAATGCCCCTTGGGGAGGGTCATATTGACGTCTCGAAGCTGCTGTCCGGCACTGAGGTCAATGGGCTTTGCAGTGCCGAGGTCGTGGCTGCTTGGATAATAGGCCGCCGCAAGTGAGTCATTCGCGAGAGAGGGCCAAGCGGCTCCAAACCCCTGCGCCGAAAACGGCTTGGCCTGTAAGTAGTATCGACCCGGTTCAACGTTGGAGATACGATATTCTCCGAGATCGTTGGTCGATCCCCCGATTATTGGCGTCAATCTCCGTCCGTTGGGGGTGTACTGGTAAATCATCAGACTGACGTCCACATGTTCGATGGGATCGCCATCTTCATCCAGAATACGCCCAATGACGGCAGCAAGTGGCGTCAGCGGCATCTTGATGTCGCGCCTAAAGTCGCCTGGCGAAAGCTGGATCGGGTCGCCCATTCCATAACGTCCCTTGACGCCGTAGTTCTGAGAGCGAAACCCAGTGTGTTGTGCCCATAACCTGTAGGTTCCGGGTTCGACATCGGAAAATGCGAAGCGTCCGCCTGCATCGGTCACCGCAGTGGGTGCTGTTTCGTCCGCAGACCGATTCGCCACAGCGCGATTGCCACTTACCTTCAACAGCGCCAGGTAAACTTTTCGCAATGGTTTACCCGTCGCGGAATTGAGCACTTGTCCTTCGAGCCGGCATTTCTCCGATTGAGGAGAAGACGGTCTCGCCTCCTGGCCGCCAGTGGCACTCTCAATGATGAAAAGCAGGGCGAACACACCAATGAATAGAAGAATTTTCAAAGCCACCCGAAATTGAATTCGCATGAGTCCAACCTCCCGGTGAATAACAATGCCGTCAAATCGTCTGGAATTGATATTCTCCCTCTGCCGTTTTGAACATAGGCCTCGTGTTTTCTACTTAAATGTCTTTTGCAGAGTCCTGACATCGCTTTCGTGAAAAGCGGAAGCCCGACCCTGCGAGCTCGCGCTCCTCGAGGACAAAGTGGAAACTACTTGCTACCAAATCGGACCACGACGCCGGTCGAAAAGCGGAAGTTGTGCTGCGTCTCTCCAAAGGATCGAGTCAGCATGTATTCAGCTTGCGCCGCACGGATTGCCACGCTCCTGCTGACCTTGATGTCCACACCACCTCCCACCGTCAGGGCAAAGGCATTGTCCTTTAACCCGGAAAGGTTGGTATGAACTCCTCCGAACAACGTCTGAAAGAAAGGTGTTGCCCTCTCATTCTTCCGATAAGAGAGGCGAGGACCGAACAGATAGGATACCGCATTGACGGGTACAACGAATCCCGATCAACGATAGTATCCAAGGTCGGCAACCACGCCCAACCACTCGTTTAGATTGCCCGAGACAGAAAGATCGGCGCCGTGCAGATTGATAGTCGGGGGTACACCAGTTCTGGGATCAGAGGAGATACCTCCGATATGGATATATGAGTAACCCACAGAGACTTCTGCTTGGGGAGTATCCTGGGCACAAAGGAACGACGGAATCACCAGAAGTATTACAATGACGAACAACAACAATCTAACACTCTTCATTAATGGCCTCCTTTTGTTATCTCTGATAATCATGGAAAGCACGCTCCAAACTGTTTCAGATTGATTGAGACGATCGAACCCATCAATCGAATGGATCCGATAGGCACGAAGGGCCCGCGGAGAGAGACTCCTAGAACTCTCAAATACACCATTGTTACCCCACACGCGGCTGGACCTGGAAAGGTGCCGACCATCTTCAATTGTCAATCGCTTTCTGCTAAGTTGAACACACTCGACTCACGCTTTGCTCGAATGTCGTTTGCGGAGACCTGACGCCCCGTTCGCTTTCTGACGCCTCCTTGAATTCTTTACGCACGACAATCTATTCATGGCGTAACGCCACCATGGGATCGACGCGAGAAGCGCGCCACGCGGGGAGAAAGCTCGCGAGGGTCGCCACGCTGACCAGCACCAGAATCGAGAAGGCAATGGTCGCCGGATCAGCGGGAGTGAGTCCAAATAACAGGCTCCGGACAAACCGCGAACAGGCCAAAGCGACGGGTGTTCCGATCGCTGCGCCGAAGGCAACAAGCGACAAAGTCTCTTTCAGCACCATCCAGAGGACGTCCCTGCGCCTGGCTCCGAGCGCCATTCGGAGCCCGATTTCGCTGGTACGGCGTGCAACTGAATAAGTGGCGACACCATACAAGCCGATGCAGGCCATCCCCAGCGCCATCACTCCGAAAAGCATGGAGAGCGTGGCGAACATGCGCTCGTGCCTGAGGGTTTGGTTCACCTGATCGGTCATGGTCCTGACGTCGTACAGCACCAGGTTCCTGTCGATGGATTGGATCACCTGCCGGATGCTCGCCGTCACTGTTGACGGATTGCCTGTTGTGCGGACGTGCAGCACGAATGGCCTGTTTTCCGGAAGCTGCCCCAGTAATTGGAATTCGGTCGGCCGTGAACCTTCACGGAGATTCCAGAACTTGGCGTCCTTGACTACACCGACGATTTCGTATTTACCCACCGAGCGGGACCCCTCATCGCCAAATCGCTTGCCGATGGGGTTTTGATTTGGAAGGTACTTATGGACCAGGGCCTCATTGACAATGGCCACAGGCGAAGCGTTGATGCGATCCTGCGGGCCGAAGTCGCGGCCCAACAGCAGGGGGATCCCCGCATTGGCGAAAAAACCTGGGCCAACTGAATTAAAGGAAACAAACTGGTTCTCATTGGGAGCGTAGTTGTAGCCCTCGACCCAGAGGGTCTTTTGCCTGTAGGTTGAGCCCATTAGCAAGGGGGCATGCGCGAGTGCAGCGGAACGAACACCGGGGATTGCCTCAACCTGCGCTGTAAGTTCGTCAAACAGGGTGTTCAGGCGTTCGTTCTTGAACCGCGATTCCCGGGGGTCGAGGGTGAGCAGCAGGATGTGTTGACGCTCAAACCCAGCGTCGAATGTCCGGAGGTTGCGGAGTGTGCGGACAAACAGGGCTGCCCCGACCAGCAAGATCAGGGACCCTGCCAGTTCGACCACCAGCAACGAGCGCGCCGGACCCAGCCGCCGTTGTCTGGTCGTAAGAGGCATGGCACCCTTCAGGGAGCGAGCCACCTCCACTCGCGTCGCGTGCAATGCCGGGGCCGTGCCGAATAGAATCCCCGTGAGCATCGAAGCGACTGCTGTGAACACGAGAATCCGCCGGTCGAGCAGGAACTGGACGGAAGCCGAGGCATCGAACGGCAGGAGAATTTTCAGCAAATAATGAGCCCAGAACTCAAAGAACAAGCCGATCATGCCGCCCACCAAGCTTAACAGGATGCTCTCCGTCAGCAATTGGCGTGTAATCCGCATGCGCCCAGCTCCCAGCGCCAAGCGAATGCTGATCTCTCTGGATCGCACTGCCGCCCGCCCGAGAAGCAGATTTGCTACGTTCATACACCCAATCAGCAGTAACACGCCGGCCGAGAGGATCAATATGGGGAGTGCTTCGGCCAACATTAATTGCATGCCCCAGTTTCCAGATCCCGCACGCATGAGATCGACCCTGAGGTCGAGCACCAGCTGGCGATCGCGCGGCGTCCAATCCCTCATCTGAGCGCTCATCTCATTCACGGCCTGATGAAGCAGCACTGCCAATTCGGCGCGTGCTTGTGTTAGAGACACGTCGGGCTTTAGACGTCCCAGGCAGTGCACGGATCCCGGCAGTGGAAGCGTCGCCAGAGGAACGGTGATGTCGGGCACCGAGAGGCGATCGGTGCCGAAGAAACCGGGCGGAGTCACTCCCACAATCGTGAACGGCAAGTTGCTGATATAGACCGTTTTGCCCAGGACTGCGGGGTTCCGTGCGAACCTGCGTTCCCAGAATGCATAACTTAGGACCGCGACGGGTGAGGCGGCGCCGCGATCGTCCTCTTCAGTAATCGTCCGTCCGACGAGAGCGTCTACTCCTAAAGTCGAATAAAAGGATCCGGATACCAGATGGGCAAGGATGCGCTCTGATAGGTTGTCACTGCGAAAGTTCAGCTCCCGCTCGCCATAGATCAAAACACTGGAAAAACTCTGGCGGTTTTCTGTGAGGGAGCGGAATTCCGAATAGTCCAAATTTGAGCGGGAACCTCCCGGCCAGGCAAGCAGGACCTGGACGAGTTCCTGAGGGTTTTTGACCGGGAGCGGCTCGAACATCGCCTGATTCAGCAGACTAAAGATCGCAGTACTGGTCCCAATGCCGAGCGCCAGCGAGAGGACGGCAACCGCCAGAAAGCCTGGACTCTTCGCGAGCATTCGAATACCGAACCGAACATCCTGAGCGATGTCGTCAGAGTATCTCATCGGAATCGAAGGAATCGACCGTCGAACTAACGGCCGGATTTCCACCCGGCGCCACGTTTCCCGGCCTGTTTGCCGGGCTGACGTGCCAGCGCCTATTTGGATGCATCGTTATTTCATTCTCGATTGATGCATGAACGCAACAGCAATCACGAGGACAGCGATGAGGAGATCAATAAACATCAGCTGGCCCCTTCCGTATGCCATGGGTAGAATGATTGCGCTGGCCCCGATATACCCATAGAGGCCCCAACGTCGCATGCGCCACAATCGTCCAACAACAACTCATGTCACCGATCTCGCATAGCGGAAGCGTCCTCACGCTCGGCTCAGGTGCCACTGACCGGATTGGCATCCACAGTCATTGGAGCCATGGGCCCGAATAATGCCGCGACGGATGCTCGCGTCAACACGATGAAACTGAATACCCCGAGCACTGTGCCATACGGAATCCCGAGACACGATACGCCGGCAACAACGAGGCAAAACCCACGGGCTCTCCTCCTTTTTATGCACAGGCCGGCATAGACCTTGAGCCCTGCCAGAACGATCAGCATCAGAAAGATCCCCAAGCCGACCCCAGCGATAAGCAGGCCGATCCCTCTGGGCGGGGGTCCCTGGGAACTTGAGGGGGTATGTACGACCGCCCACTCAACGAAAAATCCCATGGCGACATACATGAGGGCAAACAGGGAAAAGAATGCGGTGGTCGCACCTGAGATCCAGTAGCCTATCGAAAGAAGCCGGAGATGCTCATCATCCAGTATGTATTGTCGCAGATCATTGTCTGTCATCAGTTTCTCTCCGTTGAGTTAGCCCCATGACTGGGGCGTCACCCGCTTGCCCCGTGACCCTTCATCGGACCTGACGCGGCATGAATGCGTGTGGGTTGCAGGCAAGAGTCAAACACACCCTTGCGATAATTGAGAACACACTGCCACTTCTACAGTCCGTCAGAAAAGACGCCAAGAGCTTGATGGTAACTTAGGGAAACCTAAACTAAAGCCTCGAATGGCCAGCAGATCGTTTCAGGGTGACGAGGGGCCGACGGGGGGAGCTGGCCAGGAAAAGTCTAGAACTAGCGCGGCGTGAATTCAAGGGAAATGTTTCACTTGTTGAGGATGATCCAGACAATAAAAGACATCCCCCAGTGTTAAACCCTGTACCTTCACATCATATTGGTGGGATCGACGTCGATGAAAACATTCGGCTCCAGTATATTTTTGCTCTCGCAGAACTCCACACAGCGCTCGATCATCTGCTTGAGTGGTTGGCGGCGGCTCGCTTTCAGAAGCAACTGCCAGCGATAATCCTGCTTCAACCGGGCGAGCGGGGCGATGGCGGGGCCCAGGACCCGCACCTCTGGCAGAGGATTTGCCCGAAGATGTTCCCCCAGCGCCCGCGCCAGTTTCATCGCTTCGTCGAAATTCCGGTGCCGGATGCCGACCAGCGCGAGCTGGCCGAACGGGGGGTAGTGCATCATGCGCCGGAAGTGGATCTCCTTGTTATAGAACTCAATGAAATTCTGCCGCGTGGCACAGCGAATGGCGTAATGCTCCGGATAAAAAGCCTGGAGCAGGACTTCTCCCGGCGTGGTGCCGCGACCCGACCTCCCCGCCACCTGCGTGAGTAACTGGAAGGTCCGTTCAGCGGCGCGAAAGTCGGGGAAGCTGAGCGCCCCATCCGCGTTCAACACCCCCACCAGCGTTACCCGGGGAAAATCGTGTCCCTTCGCAATCATCTGGGTCCCCACCAGGATGTCGGTCACCCCCTCGCTGAATTCGCCCAGGATGCGATGGTAGCTGCCCCGGCCCTGTGCGGTATCCCGGTCCAGGCGTGCGATACGCGCCGGAGGGAAGATCTCCCGCAGCTTCTCTTCAATCTGCTCGGTTCCTCCCCCCACGAAATAGAGGTGTTCGCTCTCGCACTTCCAACACTTCTTCGGAACCGGGGCGGCTGCCGCGCAGTAATGACACAGCAGGATATGCCGGCGCTTGTGATAAGTCATGGTGATGGAGCAGTTGGGACATTGCCGGGTCGCCCCGCAGGAACGGCATAGCACGAACGAGGAAAACCCCCTGCGGTTCAGCAACACCAGAACCTGCTCGCCGGCGTGGAGTCGCGCTCCAATCGCCTCCACCAGGTCGCGCGAAAGCATCTCGTTTTTCTTGGACTCCTTGAACTCCGTCCGCATGTCGACGACCTTGACCTCGGCCAGCGCGCGGGATTCGACACGATGCTTCAAGGCGATCAGTTGGTACTTTCCTCGCTGAGAGTTGTAAAAGCTCTCCATGGAAGGCGTGGCCGAACCCAGCAGGACAACCGCCTGCGACTTCTTTGCGCGCACCACCGCCACGTCGCGGCCGTGATAGCGCGGCGATTCCTGCTGCTTGTAAGAGCCGTCATGCTCTTCATCCACCACCACTAATCGCAGGTCCTCGAGGGGAGCAAACACTGCCGAGCGGGTTCCGATGACCACTCTCGCCTCGCCGTTCTTGATCCGCCACCATTCGTCGTACCGTTCTCCTTCAGAAAGGGCGCTGTGGAGAATCGCCACGCGGTTCGGAAAGCGGGCGGCAAAGGTGCGTGAGGTGACCGGGGTCAGTGCAATCTCAGGAACCAGCATCAGGGCGGTTCCGCCTTCGGCAAGCACACGCTCGATGGCGCGAAGGTAGACCTCGGTTTTGCCGCTTGCCGTCACACCATAAAGCAGCACGGTGCTGAAACTACGGCGGCCGACCGCCTCTTCAATGATCCGAAGGGCTCTCTTCTGATCGCCGTTGAGTTCCAAAGGCGGCGATTGAGGGAGGGCCGTTCCGCGATCGGCCCCAGGAAGGACGAGTTCAAGCGGGGTTCGATCGGTGTGCCTTGATTCGAGAACGACGAGATTCCGTCCGGCCAGGGTCCGGATCGTGGAGGCAGAGACACCCGCTTTTGAGATCAGTTCCGTTACAGGGACAGCCGCTTGGTGTTGATTCAGATATTCGAGGACGTTGCGTTGCCCTTCCGATAATCGGACTTTCAGGCGTTCAGTCTGCCCTATCGGGGAAATGCAAACGTAGAGCCGTTCCTTTTCCCTGACCGGAGATCTTGTCTTTTCACTCGAAATGCGGAGTTCCCCACTGGCCTGTAACCGATTTACAATCTCTTCCCACGGGGGTCCGTTGAACTTCCGCAGCAAACTGCGCCGATCCATCACTCCCTTGCTGGCGACGGCCTGCAGGATCTGCAAATCATAAGGCTCTTCGGGATGCTCTTCGAAAAGCGTCCCGGTCCGGGCGACCTGTTTGACAGTTTCAAGTCTCAGGCTCCCTTTCGGCGTCAGATGCACAAACTGCCGTGTGGTGCTTGTGAAGGCCAGTGGGCACGCCGCCCGCAGCACCTCACCGATGGGCGCGAAGTAATAGTCGGCGACCCAGAGGCACAGTTCGTACATGCTGTTTGAGAGAACTGATCCCCCATCCAGCACCTCAACAATGGGCTTGATTTCAAAGTCCGCCTGATCGGCCGCTTTACCATGCAGCGCCGTCACCACCCCCACCACCCGGCGTTTGCGAAACGGAACGATCACCCGTGAGCCAAATTGTATCTGTAGGCGTGAGGACTCCGGCACTTCATAGGTGAAGGAGTGTCGAAATGGAACCGGGAGCGCCACTTCAATGGTGAAATCGGGGAGGCCCATGGGAAAGTATTAAGGAATTACTTCCTCTCGACTATAATGGAATGCTTGGAAAATCGGGGTCCGATCCCTTCCTCTCATGACCCTCGAAGGCTCTTGAAAGTCGGCGTCTGTCCCCACCGATGCTAGAACGAAGACGAGGTCAAGCCATGCAATTCTACACAGAATATCTTTGGTTCAGCACAAAAAAGCAGCGCGAGTTCATCAACATCACCTCGCAAGTTGATTCCGCGCTCCACAAATCGGGCATCCAGGAAGGAATGATCCTGGTATCGACGATGCACATCACTGCGGGGGTCTACATCAACGACGCCGAGGACGGCCTGATCCAGGATATTGAGGAATGGATCGAGAAGCTGGCCCCTTACCGAAAAGACTACCGGCATCATCGCACGGGGGAGACCAACGGCGACGCCCATTTGAAGAACCTGTTGATCGGCCACGAGGTCATCGTCCCGGTGACCCACGGGACGATGGATTTCGGGCCGTGGCAGCAAATCTATTACGCGGAATTCGATGGCCTGCGTCGAAAGCGAGTCATCGTGAAAGTGATGGGTGAGTGATGAAGCGCGGATTCCCGACGCGGCCCATTGTGGGCGTGGGCGCGGTGATCGTCCGCGGGGATTCGGTCCTGCTGGTCCAGCGCGGAACTCCGCCGCTCGTGGGCGAGTGGTCGTTGCCGGGCGGGGCGGTGGAGATCGGGGAAACTCTGCAGGAGGCCGTCAAACGGGAAATCCAAGAGGAGACCAACCTCGAGATTCGGGTCGGTCCACTCGTGGAGCTCTTTGAGCGCATCCAGCGCGATGGCGGCCGCGTGGCGTACCATTATGTGATTGCGGACTATCTGGCCTGGAAGATCCGGGGGCGACTCAAGGCCTCGTCCGACGTCCGGGCGGCACGCTTCGTCTCCAGAACGGAACTTGTACCGTATCATCTGACCGAAACCGCGCAGCGAGTCATCGCGCGAGGGTTTGAACTGGCAAGGAAGAGCCGGCCTAAACCGTAAATCCACGCGGTGATAAGACCTCGGCAATCCTGGCCTTTTCTAATCGGACTTTGCGGTGAGCTCTTTAGACACACAAATTCGGGATTCGTTGTTTCAGGAAGACTTTTTAGAATCCTTGCTAGAGGAGGTTTTAGATTCGGAGGGCGTCGTGCTTGACTCACCGGCTTTGGTTTCACCTGTCTTGGTCTCACCTGTCCTGGTCTCACCGGCCTTGGTTTCACCGGCCTTACTTTTTACGTTCGACTTTGCTTTTTCAGAGCCCTCACCCACCGATCCTCTGCCGTAGTCGTTAATATACCAACCCGATCCTTTGAACTGGATCGCGGGGGCAGAGAGCAGTTGGGACACGCGCCTGGCCCCGCACTGGGGACAACGTGAGACCGGGGGGTCAGACAGTTTCCGCAACCGTTCAAATTGAAAACCGCACTTCAAACACTCGAACTCATAGATGGGCACGACTCTTCACCTCATCGTGGGGCAGATGTCCCGTCTGCCGTACTTCGTTTCACCCTTGGGCAGACGGGGCGTCTCCCCCACTTGTCCCCCGCTCCTTCAAACTGAGGGCCCAGAATTTCCAACCGCTGCTGAATCTCCCGCCGTGTTCAATCCACCCAGCCCGATTTCTTTTGCGACGGGTTTAAGGGAGTCGATCACAAAGGCGATGTGATCGTTCAAATCCACACCCAGTTCACTGGCGCCATTCAAGATATCGTTCCGGTTGACACTGCGGGCGAATGCCTTGTCTTTCAGTTTCTTAAGGACGGATTTCGGCTCCACTTCAAAGATGGACTTATTAGGCTTTACCAGCGCCACCGCCGTCACAAAACCTGTGAGTTCATCGCAGGCGAACAGGACTTTTGCCAGAAGCGTGTCTCGGGCAACACCCGTGTACTCGGCGTGACCGAGAATGGCGCGACGCAGGTCCTCCGGATATCCTTTCTCGCAGAGGATTTCAGACCCCTTGAGCGGATGATCCGGCGCGTTGGGATAACGCTCGTAATCAAAATCGTGGAGCAATCCGGTCAGCCCCCACTTGTCCTGATCCTCGCCGTGCTTGGTGGCGTAAGCACGCATGACGGTCTCCACCGCGAGCGCATGCTTTCGCAGGCTCTCAGATTGAGTATACTCGCAGAGCAACGCCCAAGCCTCTTCACGATTTGGCATCAAATTTTCCCCCGCGACACAGTGGCTTCCCCCTCCGACACCCGTCGGGCCGCAAACTAACTTAATAATATCGGGTCGAATGAATGTCAACCCCTATTCCTTCAGGACAGAACATCCTCCGTGCCCTCGAGCGGTCATGTCAGTAACCCATCAAGAATATTTGACGCTACAAGGGCTTAAGAATTCATTATTAGGAGGCCATGAATAGAGGAAGTTAAAACCCTTTAATCCAAAGGGTAGGTGATTCTCCCGCCGTCGCGCCCTTTCCATCAATAACCGATTCCCTGGTTTCATGGCTTCCTAATAAAATCCGGTTTGGGCTCCGGCTCGGTCGGATGAGGAGAGCATAAGGCTGTGAAAGGACAGGAATGCGGCATAGAGGCTTTATGGCGGACTCAGCTCACTCACCCCCATACCTCTCGACCCATGTTATAATACGCCCCAGCATGAGGTAGAGAGTGGGGACTTGTTTTGCTTCGTAAATCTCTGTTTTGGTTACCTATACTCCTGCTTGGCCTGATAGGGCTGGAAGGCCTCTGCTTTTCCGCCAAGTCGGTAGTCGTGTTTCCGTTTGAAAATAACACCAAGAATCCCACCATGGAATGGATCGGACAGAGTTTTGTCGAAACGCTGAATGAGCAATTGGCGTCGAGCTGGCTCAGCCCTGTTACTGAGGAACAACGCAACGCCATCTATGACCGGCTGGGGCTCCCCTTTGACGGAGATTTCAGCCGCGCCACGCTGATCAAAGTAGGAGAGGACCTGGATGCCAATTATGCTGTTTTGGGCTCTTTTCATTATGAGCAGTCCGAATTCTCTGCGGCGGCGGAGCTCGTTAACGTCGACACCTCACGCCTTGAGGCAAGGTTCGTGGAAAAGGGGCCCTTGGACGCGCTCAAGAAAATTCAAAGCCGGATTGCATGGCGGATTCTGACTCACTTCGACTCCACGTTCCCATACAATCAGGAAGACTTTTACAAGCAGTTCGGAGAAGTGCCTCTCAGTGCTTTCGAGAATTACGTGCGCGGCCGCCGGGCGGTCGACAGCAAGTCTCAACTTCAATACTTCCTGAAGGCTGAACGGATTGACCCGAACTATTCAAATGCGATTTTTCAAATTGGAAGGATCTACTTCCTGCAAAAAGACTATGCCACCTCCCAACTCTGGCTTCGACGGATCACCAAGGAGGAGCGGCATTTCCACGAGGCTGCGTTTTACCTGGGGCTCGATTACTACTTCATGAAGAATTTTGAAAAAGCCTCGGCGGCATTCAGCTCAATCCTCACCGATCTGCCGTTGAACGAAGTCTTCAATAATCTGGCGGCGGCCCTGAGCCGAATGGGGGCTTCGACCCAGGTAGTGCGCAACTACCAGAAAGCGATTGAGGGCGACCCGGGAGAAGCCGATTTCTATTTCAACCTGGGCTATCACTTCTGGAAGTCGGGCGACCAGGCTCCGGCCGCGCGCTACCTTCGCGAATCGCTCCAGTTGAATCCACAAGATGCAGAGGCAGCCTACCTGCTGGCGAACTCGCTGGAGACCTTGAAGCAGGCGGACGAAAGCTCACATTATTTCCGGTTAGCGTCGCGACTCAATCCCAAGGCCGTCAGCTGGACCGTTGCTTCCCTGCCTCCCTTGGAGCGGGTCAAACTCAATTTTGACGCCATGGCGTTTCGGGAGCTGAAAGCCACTCTCGACTCCCTGCAGGAGCAGAAACTTAAGAACCGCCCTCCAGCAGAGCAGATCTCGGAACATATGAGGCGGGGGTCTGAGTACTTCGAGGAGTTAAGGAACCAGGATGCGGCCCGGGAATTCGAACGGGTCCTGGCACTCGACCCGAATTCCAGTGAGGCGCACGGTTATCTGGGTCGAATCCACGAGCGGGAGGGCGAGTTGGAGGAGGCGATCGCGGATTGGAGGAATTCGCTTCGGGCCGCGGATTCCGCCATGGCGCACACGGCGCTCGCTCATCTCTATTACACCTTGAACCGGCCAAAGGAAGCAGAACAGGAGATCGCGGCGGCGTTGGTCCTGGAACCGGAGAATCGCGAGGCCATCGAACTCAGGGCTTTGTTACTGGAGAAACCATCACCCGGGAAACGATAGCCGGTCTTGTGTTAATCTGGAGAGGCCATTTCGGCAAACTGATAACCCTTCACATCCCCAATACGGCCATGAAACGACACCGTTACATCAAGGTATTGCTCACCACCGCGCTGCTTCTCAGCGGATGGCTCTTTGCGGCAACTGGACGGGCTGAGATAGTCCGCATCACATTAAACGACGAAATCATCCATCCCATTACCGCGGAATTCATCACCCGCTCGATTGATTATGCCGTCTCCCGTCACGCCGACGCGGTGCTCATCAGCCTGTCGACTCCGGGAGGGCTGGAATCCTCCATGCGCGAGATCATCGAGAAGATTGTGGCCTCACCGGTCCCGATCATCATCTATGTCAGCCCTAGTGGGGCCCGGGCTGCTTCGGCGGGCTTTTTCATCCTCCTCTCAGCCGATGTGGCGGTTATGGCGCCCGGGACGAATACCGGCGCGGCCCATCCCGTGGCGCTGAACCCCATTTCAGGAGGCCCGATCCCCATCGACGAATCGATGAAGAAGAAGATCGAGGAAGACAGTGCGGCCTACATGCGCAGTCTCGTCCAAAAACGCGGCCGCAACGTGGAACTCGCCGAGAAAGGGGTCACCGAGGCCAAATCGTTTTCAGATTCCGAAGCGCTGGCCGGTAACTTGATCGATGCGGTCTGTAACACCCCCCAGGACATTTTTGACCGGTTCGACGGAAAGACGATCAAGCGGTTTGGCGGGGGGACAACGGTCTTGCATCTGAAGGGCCAGCCAGTTACCGATGCGGGGATGACCATGCGCCAGCGGTTTCTCGACAAGGTGTTGAATCCCAATATCGCCCTGGTGCTGGGGGCCATTGGCATTCTCGGGCTTTACGTCGAATTCAGTCATCCGGGTTTGATCTTCCCCGGCGTGGGCGGGGCCATCGCGTTCGTCCTGGCGCTTTTCGCCTTCTATCTGTTGCCAATCAACTATGTCGGCGTGATCATGATCCTGTTGGCCGTTGTCCTGTTCGTTCTCGAGGCCAAAATCACCAGTCATGGTATCCTCGCGTTGGGCGGCATCCTGTCGGGGGTGATTGGTTCCCTGATCCTGGTGGACTCGCCTATCCCGGAGATGCAGATTCACAAGTGGACGGCCCTCTCCGTGTTTTTGCCGCTGGCGATCATCACGGTCTTTCTGCTGCGGCTGGTTTTGATCGCGCGGAAGCTCAAGGCTGAAACGGGCGAGCAAGGAATGATGGGGCTGGAGGGCATCGCCTACACAAATATCGATTCCATGGGAAAGGTGTATGTTCGCGGCGAATACTGGAACGCCTCGGCCACGGAACCGATTGAGAAGGGCAATTCTGTCATCATCACAGCGGTCGAAGGACTGAAGTTGAAAGTCCGGCAAAAGAAATAAGGACCTTTGCCGAAGGCCGGTCGGGAGTGTTTTTTTCACTTGTTGGAGGAGGGCTGGGATCCGAACGACCCTCGGACCACCCCTTGAGCATGAAACCATCGCGCACCCTGCGCTCAACCTGAGCCTTACCTGAAGGAGGATCTATGTCATCTTCATTTGAACCCAATTTCATTTTGGTCCTGGCCGTCATCATTGTGTTGTACTTTATGAGCTGTATCAAGATTCTGGCCGAGTATGAGCGGGGTGTCATCTTCAGATTGGGCCGGCTATTGCCCCAAGCCAAGGGACCGGGGATTATCTTTGTCTTCAAGCCGATTGACCGCATGGTGCGCGTTTCGCTCCGCCTGGAGACCCATGAGGTTCCTCCGCAAGATGTCATCACCCGCGACAACGTGGCGGTCAAGGTCAACGCGGTCGTTTATTTCCGGGTGATTGAGCCGCGGCAAGCTATCGTTGAAGTGCGGGATTACTATTTTGCCACCTCCCAGCTGGCCCAAACGACCTTGCGCTCCGTCCTGGGCGAAGTGGAGCTGGACGACCTGTTATCCCAGCGCGAAAAATTGAATGAGCGCTTGCAGGCCATTATTGACCAGCACACCGGACCGTGGGGGATCAAGGTGGCGCTGGTTGAGGTGAAACAGGTGGATCTCCCCCAGGAGATGCAACGAGCCATTGCGAAGCAAGCCGAAGCAGAGCGCGAAAAGCGTGCCAAGATCATCCACGCCGAAGGGGAATTGCAGGCCTCGCAGAAGCTCATGGAGGCCGCCCAGATCCTTTCCTCTCAACCGACGGCGATTCAGCTCCGCTACCTGCAGACCCTGACCGAAATCGGCGTTGAAAAGAACACCACCATCGTCTTCCCCCTCCCCATCGACATCATCAGTAAATTGACGGAGGGCTATAAAAAGAGCTAGTTCTGAATCCGGAGCTTAGACATGGCCACGAAAAGATCCGCGGGACAGTACGAATTGGTGCTGGAGAACCGGCAACTTGTCTTTATCCTTTTTGGCGCTGTGCTCCTGTGCGGTATTTTCTTTACCCTCGGTTTCCTTGTGGGCCGCGAACAACATGACCTGAGCGGACGCAATGACACCAGCAAGCTGGAGGGCGAGGAGTCTGCCGTCCCTACAAATAAGCCAGCCGCAAAGAAGGAAGTCTCACCCCCCGATGCTTCGAAACCCAAGAAGGCCGATCAAGACGCCATCAACAAGGAGCTTACCTTTTACAAGACCGTCGAAGGAAAGTCAGCGGGAAATCCGAAGGTGAACCCCAAAGAGGAATCCAGTGCGGGGGACAAAGGGAAGAACCAGTCCCCCAGCCGAGCGTCGAAAGAACCTCCAAAGACCGTGCCGGTCACAACGGCGACTGCCGCACCCAACACCATCATCTACCAGGTCGCCGCCTTGTCAAAATCAGACGATGCTCAAGCCCTGGTGCGCAAGTTGAAGGAAAAAGGATTTCAAGCGTTCCTGGTTTCCCCTCCCGGGGATTCCGGCTCCGACCGGCTGTTTCGAGTTCAAGTGGGGCCATTTTCGGATTCAAATGTGGCGGAACAGATCAAGGCCAAGCTGGTGGCCAATGGGTACACGCCCATTACAAAGAAATAGGATTCTCCGCTCCCGGAATTTTGGGAAGCGCGGCTGACCTGCCCCGTCGCGGGGCTCTCTCCCGATCTCAAATTTGAAATTTGAGATCGCTCAGTTCGATCACTAATAAATTCCCCTGGCCCTGGCCTCCCCGTGTCCTGATTTCCCTCCTCCCTCTGAGGTGGGTTGAAACATTCCGTGGCCGCTGAGTGCTCAGGAGAGCTCTTGCTTGTTTCTGAGGTTCCTGAGGACAAGCGAGGTTTTGCGTAGACGGGCACTGCCCCGTCTGTTGTCACCTCTCTCCATCGAGTATACAATACGAGGCGTTTATCCTAATTCGTCCGATATGCCGAATCTGCCGACCGATCAGCAGCTCATCGAATTGCTAGAGCGCAAGCCGCGGGAGGGGTGGCCTCTTTTCCTGGAGACCTACGCACGCCTGATTTATTCGTACTCCCTAAAGTCATTTCATGACATCGACATGGTTTCGGACTTCAATCTTTTTGTTTACGAATCCCTGGCCGCCAACAATTTCAAGAAACTCAAGTCTTTCAAGTTCCGCTGCAAGCTGAGCTCCTATCTCGTGACCCTGCTGGGCAACCTGAAGTCCGATTTCACACGCACCAAATTCGGGAGGAAAACCCTTCCCGAGAAGATCAAGCAGCTTCCGCAGTTTGCCCAAACCTTGTTCAAATTCCGCTATTGGGAAAACCTGTCCCTCGAAGAGGCCGCGTTGAAAATGAAATCGGCATTGGGGGACCAGGCGAGCGACGAGGCCATTGAGGGGGCCATGGATCAAATCAATGAATGCCTCAGTATCAAGATGCGGGGGCGGATCCAGAACATCAAGCAGCGTAAGGCGCTGGTCGATTACCAGGCGACCACCTCTGCCGCCGCATCTCCCGCCCTGGATCCCGACCCCATGATGCAATTGCCGGACTTGTCGCTGAATCCGGAGGTTCTTCTTCATCAGTTCGAGAGAGAGGAGCGGTTTGTAAAGCTGGTGGGCGATTTTCAGGAGCTGGTCGACGCCCTCCCGTACCAGGAACGGCGACTTTTCATGTTGCGATTCGATCAGGGGCTCTCGGCCAAGGAAATCTCCCGAAAGATGAAAATCCACCCGTCCGAACGGGTATACACCCTGTTGAATCAGATTAAAGATCGCCTCGGGGCCGAATTGCGCCGACAGGGCTATAACGCAAAGATCCTGGAAGATACTTTTGGAGATTAGGCCGAAAGTGCCAGAAATTTCCGTCTAAATGCTTTGGATTAGGAGTGGTACAGGAATTCTCGTGTTGGGGGCGGGCATTTGAAAGCATTGCGTTTGTCCTGAAGGAGTTAAACGAGAATCTTCACAATTTATGAATTGCATTGACCTCGCGAAGATCGAAGGTTGGCTGAAGGGCGCGGATCCGGACGCCTTGGACAGGGAGGCTCTCGCGCACCTGAAAAGCTGCCGAAACTGCCTCCAGAGCCTGAAGATTGCCGTTGCGCTTAAAGCTTCTGCCGCGATCCCCGCTGCGGAATCCTATCTTAGCTCCTCTTTACCCTGTGTGGCGCACATCGAGGATGAAGTCCGCCTTGCCTATCTCGACGAGAGCATGGGGGAGGGGGAAAGAGTCGCCTTTGAAGATCACTTGGGGGGATGCGCAGCCTGCAAACAGGCGCTCCTTGAGTGGGAGTACGAAATAGCCGACCTTGAACAGAGTAAGGTGGAAGTGCCTGCCTCCCTCCTCGCCAAAGCCCGCCGCGTCGGGGAAACCGAGATCGCTCGGCATGAATCGGCCGGGTGGGTGGAATCATTTCTCAGAGGCTTGTCTGGGGTCAGTTCGAAAAGGCTGCAGCTACGCTGGGCTGCTGCGCTGGCAATCGTCGTGATTGTCGCCATGACCTCCATTTTCTACTTCCGGTCCCACAACGGAATCCACCCGAATCAAGTCGCCCGGGTGAATGTAAATGTTCCCCCCTCCACCGGTCAATCGCCGCAAACCCAGGGTTCTGGACAGACGACAGGGAAAGCCGGCGGAATCGATCCTGGTACGGTTGAACGGATCCAGAATATTCTGAATCAGGTGGAGCGAGCGGCGGATGCCCTGCCCCCGCGGCAGATCCGGCTGAATATCGTCGATTCCAACGAGTACATTGCCCAGGTTTCGCCCGCAGGGGAGTTGACCCTCTCGACCCAATATATTGCTGCCACCCAGAATGACGATGAATTGGCGTTCCTGCTGGCACATGAGGTGTCTCATCGCCAACATCCGACGACCTGTATCCTCTCCTTCTCCACTTCACGTGACCAGTCGGCGAAGACGCTCAATTCTTCGGTGCAGAAGCAGGGGGAACTTCAGGCCGATCGAATGGGGGTATTTCTCGCCTCCGTTGCCGGATACCAGGCGAATGCCGCTGAAAGCCTTCTTGGGCGAATCCAGAATATTCCGAATATTTCCGACAATTCTCATCCCGAATTCAATGCTCGTTTGAAAGAAACCGCCGACGAACTGCGTTCCATTGTCCGGTCCGTCGAGCTTTTCCGGGCCGGTATTTCGTTTTTCAACACTGAGCAGTACAGCAGGTCGGTGGCGGTATTTGAAGCCGTAGCAGCGATATTTCCAAGTCGAGAGGCACTCAATGATCTCGGGTTGGCGTATCACAAATTGGCCATGGAGTATTCGCCTCAGAACTGGGGCTTTAAGAAGTCTGTGATTCTTGATCCGGTGGCCCGGGCGATTGAACCGGTCCGGGAGGATTTGCCGGAGGCCAACTTGTTTACAGAGTTTTTGAACAAGGCGATCGAGAACTACCGACAGGCAATATCGCGGGATCCTTCCTACGTCGCGGTGCGTATCAACCTTGCGAGTGCGCTGGACGAGGAGGGGGATTATGCAGGGGCCCGCAGGGAACTTGAAGGGGCCCTGAAAATGAACGCCGCGTCCGAGGAACGGGCAAAGGTCCTGAATAACCTCGCCGTGATTGCAGCGAAGCAATCGCAGTGGGAGGAGGCGTCCGTGCTGTTGCGGCGCTCGGTCGATGCCGACAGCACATTTCCTGACCCTCACTTTAACCTGGCCCGTGTTTGGGAGTTGCAGGGCAATGCCAAGGATGCGAGCAGTGAATACGGCCGGTACGCCCGATTGGCCGAGAACCAGCGGGACGGTTGGCTCCGGATGGCCTATAACAAGTTGAACAAACCCTGGGTGGGAATGGCAGCAGAACCTTCAGAGGTCCTTCCAAAGCTGGGACGGGTCCAACTGGGAGCTTCTCTGAGGGTGATCTCGAAGGCACTGGGAGCGCCCGCCGTGACCTGGCAGCTCAAGACCCCCACACATTTTGACGTCTTTGTCAGCCTTTATGAGGCTTCTGGCCTGCTGGTTTCAGGCTCCGAGGACGTCATTGACTTTGTTCAAACCACGTCCGCCTATTCGGGGACCGATCCTGCCAATCAGCTCTCCCTCGGCATGACCCGCGACGAGTTGGCCACCCGGCTTCGGAATGCGACGCGGGTGCCCGTCTCCACCACCCGCGAAGGCTACATCAACTTCGGACGTGGCTTGGGGATCAACTTTCGCAACGAGAAAGTTGATACCTGGTACATCTTCGAACCCATCGTCTGATTTCAACCCTCAAAGCACGATTCGCCCGCCGCCCCTTGATGTGTGACCTCGGAAGTCCCCGCTTGCAGCCACCCCGGAGCAGCACGCGAGACGGCCCCGGCTCTCAGATCTGAGATTTCAGCGGCAGACAGCGGCCCGACGTGAATGGTCACAAGCTTCTTCAGGGACGCGGGCCGCGCGTCGGTTGACACCCATCATTCCTCTAGGCTATAGTCAGGTTCGGCATAATTGAGCGGCGCGTCAACACTCGTCCCTGACTCAGCATTAAACCCCTTAAAGTTGCATTTTGCTCTGATTCGGCCAGCATGAACCTTCCTATTGCACTAACACTCTCGCGAATTTTTCTGGTCCCCGTCGTGGTGGTGGTATTGCTCTCCAGCCGATTCCCGATCTTTCCGGACCTGTACGCCCAGTATCAGGAGTTCATCGCGGTCACGCTTTTTCTGGCGGCGGCCATTACCGATTCTCTCGACGGCTATTTTGCGCGGAAGCGGGGCCAAGTCACGACGCTGGGAATTCTTCTCGATCCCATTGCGGACAAACTCCTGATCTCCGCCGCCCTCATCTCCCTGGTGAAGACGGTCCCGTGGGTCCCCGCCTGGTTGGTGGTATTGATTATCGGTCGTGAATTTGTCGTGTCCGGCCTTAGGAACATCGCCTCCGCGGAAGGGTTCACGATTGATGCGTCGGAATTGGGGAAGATCAAAATGATCCTCCAGGTGATCGCGATTACGCTGATCATCATCGGGAGCAAGCACAAGAACTTTGAGCTGTTGGGACGGGTGGCGCTCTATCTGGTGGGGTTCTTTGCCGTGGTTTCCGCGGTCCAGTATTTCCGCCGGTTCTGGGGCAAAGTGGACAGCAGTATCAAGGAGCGTCAGCGTCGTCGCCGCTCGATCCTGCTTCGCCGAAAGATGAGACGGGATGTGGAAGTTAAGTAACGAAGATCAGGCTTTTCTGCTCAGGCTCGCGCGGAAGACGATTTCCGACCATCTTCACAATCAGCCCCTGTCCCCTCCCGAACCGCTCCCCGTCGGTCCCCTGCTCGAGAAGTGTGGTGCCTTTGTGACCCTGACCCAGCATAACGAGCTCCGCGGGTGCATCGGTTACACCGCTGCTCTGAAACCGCTCTTCGAGACGGTCATGGATTGTGCCATTTCCGCAGCCACCCGTGATCCGCGGTTCGTCCCGTTGAAGGCGGAGGACCTTGCGCGCACCCACATTGAGATTTCAGTGCTTTCACCCATGTTTGAGGTCAAGGACGTGAATGAAATTGAGGCGGGAAAGCACGGTCTTATGATTTCACGAGGCAACCGGCGGGGCCTGCTCCTCCCGCAGGTCGCTACTGAATACAACCTCAACCGGGAGAAATTCCTGGACCAGACTTGCATGAAAGCAGGACTGCCTCCGAAGTCCTGGAAGGAGCCCGGGACACGCATCGAGGCGTTCACCGCGTTCGTATTCGGTGAACCCGGAATAGAATAAGTCTCGGGAATTTCACCCCCCTCCGCAATTGCCCTGAATTCCGAAATCAAGAAACACGAGGTGGGTGTCTTCGATTACCTCGGTAATCCAAAATCCAGGCTTGAGGGGAGGCCACCCTTCCGAGGAAGGTCGCGGGGGTGGGTGGTTGTTTTGATGCAGGCAGAATGAGTCTGTTGCGATCGTTTATTTGAATTCATCGGCCGATTCCTTGTAAGGTTGGGCCATGTACTTCCTCGCCTCCTCCTGAGCGCCTTGGGTATTGTCGTTGGTGTCGATGGCCTTTCGATATTCCTGGACGGCGCGTTCTCTCTGGCCCAGGGCATCATAGACCTTCCCCAGGTTGATGTGGCTGAACACCTCTACCCACTTCGGATCCAAATCCCCATTGAGAGCCTCGCGGAAGGCATTGGCCGCAGAGTTGTAGTTTCGCTGGGCCAAAAATGCCTCACCGATCCGAAAATGTGCCAGGGAATTATGTTTGTCGAGGTCCAAGGCCTTTTTGTACGCATCCACAGCCTCGACGTACTCGCCCTGATCGTAGAGCTCCTTGCCCCGTTGAATCGCGGTCAGGATACGGGTCTTCGCATCGTAGCGGAGGAGGCGGTGATGAGGGTCGAGGTCCACTCGCACCGGTTGGCCGAAGGTTTCGATTTCGAAGTCCGAGCTGGTGCCGGACAATTCCACGGTCTTTGACTCGGGTTTCCCTTGCGTTTCGATGGAGACTTCCACCGGCATTCGCAGCGTGTCCATGTCCTGTTCCACGTGTCCTTGCACCCGGAATCCCTTCTGAGTCCGGAAGACCGTATATTTCAGTCGAAAATCCGGCGCCCCTGTCGAAAGGACCCATTCCGCGAAAAAGTAAGTCAGATCCTGGGCTGTCACCTGTTCAACCACCGATTTGAAATCGGCCGTGGTGACGGGCTGATAGGCAAATTTGGTTGCAAAGGTCTGGAGCGCCGTCGAGAACTTGGTGTCGCCAATAAGATAGCGCAGCATGTGCAGGACAACGGCGCCCTTGTATTGCACCACCGAGCGATATTCGTCCGTCTCCTCGGTCAACCGGCCGGCATTCGAGATGGAAGCTGCACTCTCGTGCACCAGGGCCTTGATGCTGAGATCCTTCATCTCGTCCTCATAAGCGCCTTCGCCCGCATAGTTTTCCATGAACAAGGCCGCGGAATAGCTCGCAAACCCTTCGCTGAGCCAGTAGTCGCTCTTGAAGCGCGGGTTGAGCCGAAGACCCCACCACTGGTGCCCAATTTCATGGGCGAGGAGTCGGTAATTTACCTTCGTGCTCAAGGTCCGGCGGGCCAGCAAAGTCAGTCCCGGTGCCGAGTAGCCTCCCACCGTGGAGTCGTCAATCTCCGCAATGGAATAACTGGCGAACGGATACAGCGAGAAACGGGTGTTGTAAAACTCAATGATCTTGCCGGCCATTTCCCCGTAATCTTTCGCCAGTTTTGCGTTCGACTCGCTGAGGTAAAGGGTGACGGGAATGGATTCGGTTTGGACCGTAGTCTGCACGTATTTCCCTGCGGCCACGGTGAACGGGAACTGTTGCCCGTCTGCCTGCCAATGAAACACATCCTCCCGGGCTCCCTTATCCACTCCCGTCAACTTCCCCTGAGAAACCACGACGATCCCCTTGGGAACTGTCAGGTTCAGCTGAACCGCAGCACGATCAAAGTTGTAGCCGTTCATCGGCACCCAGAAGGAGCGCGCCAATAGATACGAGCCCGCCTCATCGATGTTGGCAAGCTTCACGTCTTCGACCGGGCTGCGGTCGGATTTGTTCAAAGTGCCGTGATACTCAAAAACCAGTGAGCCTTCTTGCGGCTTGCTGAGCGGCGCGTCGAGATCGACTGACAGCTTGGAGGTATCGACATCCTGGTTGAATCGAACCGGTCGATTCTTTTCATCCAGGACATGGGCCGGCGAGAGATTGGCGTTAAAATCAAACTCCAGATGTGAGATATCGCTCTCGAGGGCGGCAAACTGTATTTTGACCTTCGCCTCGAGTTGGTGTGTGCCGGGGTTGAGCGAGGCATCGATGACGTAACTCTTGATGTCGATTCGCCCCCGCGGATCGGCCACCTCCTTGGCGTTCATCAGGGCGGCCCCCTGGAAACAGAGGGAGAGACAGACTGCTGCCATCGCGCGCTCATGCCACAATCGATTCAAAAACATGGACCCTTCCTTCATTCCGGAGGACCCGACACTACCACGGCCGGCTCCAGAGTCACCTGCTTGGATTCAACTTTACCCGTTTGAGTTTCCAGATGGGACAAAACAATTTGAGCCGCCTTCTCCATGGGTGAATGCCCCGTCGAAAGAATTGCCCTCAGGGCGGCTACCCCCTCAATCATGGTCTGGCGTGCGGCACGGTCATCGAGCAGCTTCAGAACTTCCCTTTCCAGGACCCGGGATGAAAAATCTGACTGGTAAAGCTCGGGGACCACCCCTCGCCTCAAAATCAAATTTACAAGACAGTAGTAATCGACGTCAATCAGCTTTTGCCCGAGCCACCAGCTCAGGGGGGCCACTTTGTACACGCAGATGAGGGGCACCTCCAGGAGCGCCGCCTCAAGGGTAGCTGTCCCCGAGGAGACCACCGCCATGTTGGAATACTTCATGATCTCGCGGGTGTACCCCTCGATCACTTTCACCGGGGCGACCTGATTCCCCGCGCGCTGCCATTTTTCGATTCCCCGCACAATGAACGATCTCCCCACCGTTGTTGAAGCGGCCAGAAAAAACTGGATTTCGGGCCGGTTCGAGTGAAGGCGCATTACCGTGTCCAGGATGGGAAAAAGATTATGCCGGATCTCGTTTTTGCGGCTCCCCGGCAACAGGGCCACGCGCGGACGGTCGGGATCAATTTCAAACCGTAAGAATAACTCCTCCTGCCCGCATACTACCTCCAGCATTTCGACCAGCGGATGGCCAACGTATTTGGCTGGAATGCCCATGTGGTCGTAGAACCGCTTCTCAAAAGGAAGAATGCAGATCATCTCGTCGATCAATTTTCGCAGGACTTTGAGCCGGCCTCGACGCCAGGCCCAGAATTGCGGGCTGATGAAATAAACGATGTGCACGCCGAGGGATTTCAGACGAGCGGCCAGCCGGATATTGAAATCCGGGAAATCCACCAGTATCACCAGGTCGGGTTTCCTCCGTTCTGCCGCCGCTAGAATTTTCAGAAATCCGTCAAAAAGAAATTCCAAATGGGATAGAACTTCAACAAAGCCGTGGACCGATATCTCTTCTACCGTGACGATTGCCTCCACCCCCGCCTGTCGCATCGCCTGCCCGGCGCAGCCAAAGAAAGACACGGGCTCCTGCGCCTGCCTTTGAATCTGCCGGACCAGTTGGGCGGCATACATTTCGCCCGAGGCTTCCCCGGCCACGATCAAAATCCCGCGTTCCTTCATGAATCCAGCCTGTCTTTCCTGCTCTACTCCGGCGGGGGTCTTCCCCCGACTCCCCTTCAATTGTAGAGGGCCGGTTCGCCTTCCGGACGTGTCTTCCACCGACGATGAACCCACAACCACTGGTCGGGATGCATCCGGATCTTCTCCTCGAGAATCCGATTGAAACGGGCAGTGTTGCTAACCACATCGGCCTGAAAATCTCCCGTATCCTCCAAGGCCACCGGAGGCTCAAACCGGAGACGATGCTTCTTGATTTGGTCGTCCCAGATCAGCAGTCCGGGGACTACGGCAGCCCCGGTGCGCATTGCCAGGGTGGCCAGCCCGGCCGTGGTCGATGCGGGAATCCCGAAGAAATCCGCAAACACCCCCTCCTCACGGGAAGCATTCTGGTCGATCAGTATGCCCACCGCTTCGTTCTGACGCAACGCCCGAAGGACCTCGCGCATGGAATTGCGCTTGTCGATTCCGACGTTGCCCGCCAACTGACGGTAACCCATAATCAGGGCGTCAACCCGCGGATTGTCGAGAGGCCGAACCAGGAACTTGAGAGGATGCCCATAGACCGAGTGCGCGAACGAAGCCAGTTCCCAGGCCCCAAAATGAGCCGTCATGATCAGGATACCCTTCCCTCGCTTCTTCGCCTCGGCAAAATTCTCAAATCCGTCGTAAACAACAATCCGATCAATGCCCTTCAGGGTAAACTTGGGAAACTGGCTGAATTCTGCAAGCAAACGGGAGAGATTCCTAAAGACACCCTTCACAATCCGGCGATGCTCAGCTCCGGAAAGGTGAGGAAGCGCAAGGCTCAGATTGTAATAAGCAATGTGCCGCAGCCGTCCGGCAAAACAATACCCCAGCCGCCCGATCATGCGGGTGACGAACTTTGCGCAAGGCCGAGGCATCCAGGTTAGGGACTTCAACAGCGTCGCGGCCAGAAAAAATTCGAGTCGTTCGCGCAATGGGTACCCCGAACGAAGATGATCTTTCTGGATTAGGTCACAGACTGCGGCTAGCGATTTGAGCGATATGTGATGACAGCATCCCCAAGTGTGGCGTTCAGTCTCGAGACAGGATAGTATAGTATCATTACTCCGCCCATCGTGGCACGGATGAACGCTTCCCGAGAACCGCAGTCAACCGGCTTGATGAGAAACCGAACATGCTCAACCGTCCGACCCGCCTGATCTTCCTGACCATGGGGTTAGGGGTAATCCTCCTGCTCTGTTTTCTCCGGCTGGACGCCATGGGGCTGACGGGCCCTGATGAGCCACGCTACGCCGAAGTAGCCAAGGAGATGCTGCAATCGCACGATTTCATCACTCCACGGCTCCTGGGGCAGCCGTGGTTTGAAAAACCGGTGCTGTATTACTGGCTGGCGGCTTCGGCTTATTCCCTTTGGGGGGTGAATGAGACTGCGGCCCGGCTCCCCTCGGCGGCAGCCGCCCTCCTCTTGACCCTGACCTTGTTCCTGGGGACCCGGCCGATTCTTAACTTTGAAACCCGGTGGCTGAGTTCCATCGTGTTTGCCACCAGCCTCGGCGCCATTGCTTTCTCCCGCGCTGCCTCGACGGACATGCTTCTGACCGCCACATTCAGCATCGCCATGATCCTCTTTTGGGTGACGCTCTCGGACCCGTCCGCTACTCCATCGATCTCCAGGGCCACCCTGGCCTACCTGTCTCTCGGCTTATCAGTCCTGGCAAAGGGCCCGGTGGGCGTCGTGCTCGCCACGGCCATCCTGTTCGGCTATTTCTGTATCTCCGGGAGATGGAGGGAGATCGGGAAACTTCAGATCCCCCTGGGAATTGCACTGATGGCTGCCGTCGATCTTCCATGGTTTTTGCTGTGCTATCGGGCGAATGGATGGGCATTCGTCGATACCTTCCTTATCCACCATAACCTCTTGCGGTTTGCGACCAACGAATTCCAGCACTCGCGCCCTTTCTGGTTCTATGTCCCCGTCATTCTGGGGGCGATGCTTCCGTGGACCTTTCTCCTGCTCTTGCCCGGGGGTCGAACCCGTGAACTCTTCAATTTCAATAGCTGGAGAAGCCATCCTCAAAGGGCCTTTCTATGTCTGTGGATGGCCATTCCCTTTGTATTTTTTACAGTCGCCCGATCCAAGCTCCCCGGATACATTCTTCCGGTGCTGATTCCCCTCTCCATCGTCCTGGGCAGTTCCCTCTTCTCCGTAAATCAGCAAGCCCCTGCTGCTGGGTTCAAAAGGCGAAACCCGTGGCCCCTTCGGGGCGCCCTGACGTTCGAAGGATTATTTTTCACAGCCCTCCTGATCTTTTCACACCAGATCATCTCCCGGTTCGGGCTCGCCCTGAACAGCCTGAGGTGGACCATTGGAATCACCGCCGCCCTCATGATTGTCATCCTGACGGGCTGTCTTATTCACAGACGCGGTCTGGCAATCGCAATCGGCGCCCATGTGCTGGTGATGACCATTCTGGTGATCGTCTCCACCTCCTACTTCCTACCCCGCCTTGATGGAGAGATCTCAACACGCCCCGCGGCACAAGCGATACATCAAGTCGCCCAATCGCCGCGTGTGTATGTCTTCGATGTTCCTCGGGCTGCCCGCTACGGACTTGATTTCTACCTGGCACCTCCGCCCGTACCGGCAACCTCGGTCGAAGAGGTCTTGCGCCAGAAGTCAGAGGATGCTGTATTCCTCGTTCTGCCGTCCCGAACATCGAACAACCGCGGAGCCAATGTCTCGCCGCTTGTGGGTGACTTGATATATCAATCCAGAGAAATTACGGTCTTGAGGATCAGACGTCAATCGGAATGAGCGGGCATCACAAAATGAGTAAGGATGAGGGGGAGGGCTTCCTTGGGGACATCACGAGTTTAGTTAATTCTCATCCGCCCTGTAAAGCCGTCTTCATAGGTGTGGTAGTGGTCCAGCGCCTTTTCGGGATATTTCCAGCAATAATACCCCTTGCCATTATCAAAATCGACGAGCCAGAGCCCTTTGATTTCACACCCCAGCTTCTTCATCTGGTCCGCCCAGGAAGTGACGATCATTTCGTATCGTTCTTCCAGTTCGGTCCGATGCTCTTCGGCCGCAGCAGCGCGCAACTCCTCTGTAATTCCGTTGATCTGTTGGAAAGCATCGTGAGTTACCTTCCAGACGTACGGGATCAATTGCCTGGCTTCTTGATAGGTAAAGATCTTCTTTTCGGTCATAGGGATGTAACGGCGGTTGGTCCTTCTTCTCGGGGCTGATGGATGATCGAAGGGAGCGCCCGGGAAGTTCCTCTTTCTCGGGCACGCAGGGTCTGTTCAGGAATACGTCACGATCCCGGCGACGGCCTTACCGCCGGCTTCTTTCGGAGAAAGGATTCAAAATAACAGGTCGATTGACGATGAATAATGGAATCGGAGTGCGGATTCTCGATCTGTCGGGTGGTAACGTTGAAGACCAATTCCCCGTGCATATAGGGTCGATGATTGTCTTCCAAAATGTAGCTGGCCACCATTCTTCCGTTCTTGTCATGAATCATCGCGAAGCGGACCGCCTGGTAGGGATGTCTTTCGGGGAAATGCGGGCATCCTCCAGGATAGCCAAAATTGCAGAACTCCTTCTGGATTGAATCCTCCGGAGTGAGGGCAGCCGCACTTTCGGCACGACACTCTCCCACAAATCCGTCTCCCAGGGGGGACTCCGGTCGGCCAGGCCATCGCCGGTGGTCCATCGGCTCCAAGGGGAAAAAAAAGGGACATGCCATGTTTGCCTACCTTTTGACGCTTAAGGGCTGGTTTGGGCGTGTCAACGCACAGCTTCACTGGGCCCACGAGGCATTATACCAAACTTGTAGAGGTCTTCCCCAGCCTTAAAGTCAGTGTGTAAACAGCAGAGGGGCCGTCGAGCGTCGCCCTGCAAAAACCATTCTGAAAGAAAAAGCCTCAGGATCGGGGAATTGACAAAGGGCCCCTGGGATGGGGTGATTTTGGAAGGAATGGCGGGAATCTCTACCCTGGCGAATGCGCCGGGAAGAAAACTTATCGACGGGAGGAGAGGCTCAGAAATCCCTTTCATGCCGCACTCCACCTGTGCCGAACTTACCCCGGTACAAACGGGGGAGAGATCCGTATCTTCCAAACAACACCCAGCTCTTCAGCTCTCCCCCCCTCGCACTGGTCCTATTGTGCAAAAACCAGAGCCTGTTTGGTTCCTCCAATGCGGATTTCGAGAAGGGTTCGAGTTCCGTCGCTGTTGTTTTGATAAACAACCGCACTGGTGGAATACCTCTCATCGCGATCCACAAGGCGGGCATCCGCTGTGACCGCAACCTTGTCGGAGTGCTTGAATGTCACAGTTGCATCCGGGCTGTGTGTCACCCAGCTTACCTTGTAATCCCCAGGAGCCACCTGACCGCCGTGAAATGAGAGTGGATGGGTCACCGTTACCGTCACAGAATCCTTTGCTAAGGCTGGAACACTGGCCATCAAAAGAACAGCCAAGGTCAAAATTGAGATCTTCCATTTCATTTGTTTTTTCATTTTTTTGTCTCCCTTCACATCCAGTTAGCGATCCAAATGAGCAAGTTGGCAAAACGCCAGTCGTTCACTTTCTTAAACGGGAATGTCTCGATTGACCACCCCCTTTATCTTGAGTTATTTCTCGCGCCATCGAACATACCAAGGTCTTTACCCGAGACGAATTTCAAACAGGGGATTCGCTTTCGACTCACACCGGCACCGGGACCACCCTTGGTTCCGGCCACCCGATTGACAGAGAAGAATCCGCATCGAGCCCACCCCATGGATTTCGTGTTCATTTGATTAGACGAAATATCATTCCAATTGTTTCAAGAGGCAGGGAGATCTCGTGTAATTGTTTGTCTCCCGAGTGAACCTGGATCTTACCGGCCCATCCTCGCCGGAAAATATTGACTCCCCTCCTGAGTCGGGCCGGCACCGCTGGTGGGCGAGGCGTCCGGATTCGTCGGCGAATCAAAGCGTCGATCGGACTGAGGCGTTCAATAAATTGGACCTGGCAGGATTGGCTGCTTCTCCTGATGGGACCTCTGCGGTTTCAAGTTTGAGGTCCGGGTTCATACGGCAGGAAAGCCGACTCGGGGAACCCACGCTCGGACATAAGGACCGAGCGGAGCTGGTCCGGAGGAGGAGGTGAGTGGACACGGGGGAGGCAAAAAGCTAGCCGAGAAACTTGTAGCCGGTCCCGTGGATGGTGATGATGAATTTCGGTTCGGATGGCTTCTCTTCGATTTTCTGCCGAACCTTCGCCACATGGTTGTCCACCGTTCGCGTGGTCGGATACTGGTCATAACCCCACACATCGTCCAGAAGCCGATCGCGACTGAGTGTTTCGCCGCGATGTTGGACGAAGTATTTCAGGAGTTCAAATTCCTTTGTGGAAAGGTCGAGAGGGCGTTTGTTCCGGATGGCCTGGTGCTTCACGAAGTCGAGTTCGATATTACCAAAGCGATACTGTTCGATCCCCTGGTTGCGGCCCTCGATCCGGCGCAGGACTGCCTTCACCCGGGCCAGCAACTCCCGGATGCTGAACGGCTTCGTCACGTAGTCGTCGGCGCCCAGCTCGAGGCCGACGACCTTGTCGATTTCCTGTCCGCGCGCCGTCAGCATCACCACCGGCATGGTATAGCCCTTGGCCCGCAGCTCTTTGCAGACGTCCAACCCGCTCTTTTTCGGCATCATGATGTCGAGAATGACCAGATCGGGTTTTTCACCCATGGCCTTACTCAGACCGGCTTCTCCATCGTTGGCGGAGATGACCTCGTAACCCTCCAGCTCAAAGTTGTCCGTAAGGCCCATCACCATGTTCGGTTCGTCTTCTACAATGAGGATTTTCGGTTTGGTCACGCTACATTCTCCGTGTGGGCTGCAGTTGTTGAATGCGATTCCTCGCTCTCGTCCGAGGCGGACCACTCCCCTGTCCCGGGTTCCGGCAGGGGCAGTTGGATGACAAATCGGCTCCCCTCTCCGACCCGGCTCTCGACTTTGATCGTGCCCCCGTGGGCCTTGACAATATGATGAACCAGCGACAGGCCGAGACCGCTTCCCTTAGTGTCGTGCACTAGGCTGTTTGAAGCCCGATAGAATTTCTCAAATATCTTCTTCTGGTCCGCTCGCGCAATGCCGATGCCGCGATCCGCGACCATGATCTTTGCCATCTGCCCTTCCCGGCTGACGGTCACGGTAATCGATTTCTCATCCGTGGAGTATTTGAGGGAGTTGTTGAGAAGATTCAGCATCGCTTGCGAAATGGCATCCCGGTCGATTCGCATCGGGGGAAGGGTGTCGTCGGTGTCCATCTTGAGCGTAAATCCCTGCTGCTCCACATGGAAGCGGTAGGACTCAATGGTTTCGCGAACGACCTCAGAAATCGACTGCCGCACAAACTTATATTCCTTCTTCCCCGCTTCGATTCGTGAAAAGTCCAGGATGTTGTTGATAAGCTGCGTCAGTCGCTCACTCTCTTTCCGGATAATGCTGAAATACTCCCGCTGCCGTTCCGTGGACTTCACCCGGTCCAGTTCCAGAGTCTCCGCAAAGAGCCGGATCAAGGCAAGCGGCGTCTTAAACTCGTGAGAGACATTGGACACGAAGTCAGATTTGAGTTGAGCCAGTTGCATCTCCCGGGCCATGTTCCGCAAGGTCAGGAGCATGCCTCCGATCAGCACCACCACGAGGAAGGTGACCAGCAAAAAGTTCCAGCGGATATAGTGGTCCGCGATCCCCTCGATCGTGACCCCTTTGGGCTTGATGGCGGCGACGAAGAAGCGCCACGCGCCATAGCCCATGATTCGTTTCACCTCAAAATTGTAGGAGTCAATCGGCTGGGAGCTGGCAATGATGTTCTGCTCTTCGTTGATATAATGGATGGCGATGATGGTCGATTTCAGGTTGCGGCGATCGCCCGAGGTCGACTCGCTTTCCATTTCCCGGAAGATCCGAGGGAAAAACTCGTTGGCCAAAAAGGGCGTATCCAGGATGTAGCCCCCGATTCGGTAGCTGTCATCGTCGTACGGAGGGAGGACAAAATACACCACAATATTGACGTCGTCATGCTCATTTCGCCGCACCGCCGTGGGGATGAGCTTGAACTCCCCCCTCAAGGCATACTCCTGCAGTTTTCGTACGCTCTCGTGAAATTGTTCGGTCCTCAACATCTCGACCATCAGGGCCTTCTTGTAACGCAGGAAATCGCATTCCATGTGCGTTTCCAGCGATTGCCGGTCATTCATCACCAGACCACGCCTGCTGTCAAAATAGAAGATTGCATCGGTAAACGGAAAATGTTCCAGGGTGGCATCGACCTTCGCATGGATCGCCGCATCGGGGGTCTGGCTTAAGTCCGTTGCCCCCAGCTCATCCGCCACGGAACGCGCATATATTTTCAACTCGGCCGACGACTTTCGCTCCACCACTTCCAGAGTCTGCATGAAATCCCGTTGAATCACGGCATCGATGGCGTGTGTGCTCTTGATGTTGGACAGGGAGATGTACTCAAAGACGATTAAAATGATGATGGGCAGGATGATAGCAAGGGTCCAGATGACGATGAGCTTTCGTTTTGGCGAGAATTGCCTTTTCATCGGATGGCTACCCCTTGCCGTCATTCGAGCATGAATCTAGCAGAGCCCTTCCGCTCACATGTCACCTGATTGTAAAAAAATGTAAAATGGAACAGGGAACCCGCCCCCAGAACCCCATTGTCGAGCGTTTCGCTCAAACCCTGCCCCCCCCCGAACGACACACCCCGAGGGCGACGACCCCAATGGTGCCCGCGAGGTCACAGCCGAATACCTTTTCCCAGAAAAGCGAAAATCGTATTGTAACCAATGAAGAGTGTGATGACAAAAATGACCATCGCCGCCCACGTCGTGACACGCTGGGCCCGCGGCCCGGACGCTATCCCCCAGGTGATCCCAAAGGTCCAAAGTCCGTTGGCAAAATGATATGTGACGCCCAAAATGCCCAACAAGTAAACAATGAGCGTTGCCGGTTCTTTCATCCCCTCGGTAAAATGATCATACTGGCTGGTGTAATGGTAAATGCGTGGCGCGATCTGGGTCATATATACATGGGCGAAGGCAAACAAGAGCACCCCGATTCCGCTGATTCGTTGCAGGGCGTATCGCAAGTTGCTGAGATAGGGATTGCGGATGTTGTTGTATTTAGCACGAAGGCC
Organism: Terriglobia bacterium; assembly: GCA_020073085.1. Taxonomy (NCBI): domain Bacteria; kingdom Pseudomonadati; phylum Acidobacteriota; class Terriglobia; species Terriglobia bacterium. The sequence continues at coordinate 137,468 of JAIQFV010000007.1, forward strand.
CAGCCACAAGCCCAGAAAGCCGTGAAACAGGATCGGTACATAAATAAAGACGATCTCAAAGGGAAAGACGTAAGGCAGGTTGTCGAGTTTCTTTAGATGCGCGTCAAAGGCTTCGCGCCCCGCAAACACATAGGAACCATTGTAGAAATGAACCAGCAGGAATAAACCGAGCGGCACAACGCCCAGCAAGGAATGCAGGCGTTTCCAATAAAAATAGGATCGATCGCCCATATGATGAACTCTCCGGAATCTGGTTTAATCATCCGAACGGGGATTTGTTCCCTGCGACCCGCGGGCCGGGAAGTGCGAAACAGCGAAGATTTCAGAATCAGTCTGTCATCATAGCACAAGGAAAAACGATATTGAACCCCGTTTCCATGGATCTCTGCCAGAAACCGTTTGACACCCCGCGGCAGCCTTCCTATGATGTTGCTCTCCATCGGAACCCGCGATTCCGGAGGGAATCATGAGCCCATCTTTCATGGAGAATTACCGGGCAAAACACCAGCACCCTCTCAATCGGCTGACCCACTATATCGGCATCCCGATGATTGTCGCCTCTCTCGTTTATCTCTTCTTTGACTGGAAGATCGGAATGATCCTCTTTATCACCGGATGGATTTTCCAGTTTGTGGGCCACTTCATCGAAGGGAATCAGCCCGCTTTTTTCAAGAATCCCATTTATCTCCTGGTAGGGCCTCTGTTCGTGCTCAAAAAGGCCGGGTCAGCGCTCAGAAATCTCCTCACGCCACGGCCCTCCCCTTGATCAGCGGTTGGCGGCCGGAAGATACCCCGCTGCCCTGAGCCACTCTTCGGTCACTCTCATTCCTTTTTCCAGGGAAATCCGGGGTCGATAGCCGAGGTCCTGTTGCGCTTTTTCGATGCTGAATCGCGCGTGGCGGGTCAGAAACCGAATGGCCTCGCGACTAATCTTAGAGGGCTTCCCCGAGAGCTTTGAACCCATCTCCATACCGAGTGCGATGAGCCGGGCGACCCATTCGGGAACCGAGCGGATTCCCGACTTTCCAGCCATAGCGGCGTAATACCCAAAAAACTCTCTCCAGGTTACAGCCGTCCCGTCGCTGACCAAATAAACCTGACCCACCGAGTCGTCGCGCCTGGTCGCGGTCAAGGTGGCGTCAAGCAGGTTGTCAATGAACACGTAGTTACAGAGACCGCTCCCTCCGTTAATGAGGATCATTTGGCCCGAATTGATCATTTCGATGGGCCGGATGGTCCAGGGGTTCGAGTGCGGACCGTAAACATTGGCGGGCCGAATTACCACCACCGGCAATTTGGCCTCGCGATAGGAATCCCAGACGGCCTCTTCGGCAGCAATCTTCGTGTCACAATAGAGATTGCCGCAGGGCTGGTACGGAGTGCTTTCATTGGCTCCGTCTGGCGGATCGAGGCCATACACTGCAACGCTGCTGAAGTGGATGAACTTCTTCACTTCCGCCTCGGAAGACACCATGAGAATATTCTGGGTCCCTTCGACGTTGGTCCGCAGAAACTCGTTCCGTTCTCCTCCTTCCCGGACTACCGCCGCACAATGAAATACCAGGTCGCAATCTGCAGCGGTCCGGCGCAGCGACGGGACATCGAGGAGATCTCCTTCGACCGTTTCCAGGGGGAGTCCTCTCAGCCGGCCAGCTTTCCCGGGGCTCCGAACCAGGGCCCGAACGTGAACATCCTCCTCAATCGCCAGGCGCTCCGACAGCCGTCCCCCAATAAAACCCGACGCTCCTGTCACCAAGGCTCTTAGCCCGCGAATCTCCATGACCCCTCCGGGCCCCCTCTTGCCCAGTGAAAATGAAGAACACCTGAGTCCAGCAAGTGTTCGTAAGCTTTTATCACGCCCGCCGGTCCTTTTCAATCTCTCCATGCGCACCCTCAAGGGAACGCTCCTGGGCATTGCTGGGACCACGCCGATTCACGAGCTTGCCACGGGTTCCGGCGAGGAGTAGCATACCCATCGAAGCGTGGACAACGGGTCGGAAAGGAAGCCTGGTGTGATGGCCGCGGTTGAAGCGCGATGGTGGACCCCTCTCAACGACCATAAGGTCGTCTGCACCTTGTGTCCCCGCTCCTGCAAGATCGGGGACAATCAAGCCGGTTTTTGCTACATCCGCCGGAACGAAGGAGGGAGACTGCTCACCCTCGGCTATGGTCAACCCGCTGCGATCCATGTGGATCCAATTGAGAAGAAGCCCCTTAATCACTTCTTGCCCGGGACCCAGATCTTCTCCATGGGAACGGCGGGGTGTAACATGGGATGCTTTTTTTGCCAGAATTGGAATATCTCAAAAGCCAGATCCGACCAGGTGAACTCCTCCCTGCTGTCCGCGGAGGCCGTCGTGGAGTCCGCCCTGTACAGCGGCTGTTCATCCCTCGCGTTTACTTACAACGAACCGACCATCTGGGCGGAGTATGTGATTGACATCGCCAAGGTCGCGCGCGAGCATGGCTTGAAAACAGTGATGGTGACCAATGGATACATCTCGCCCGAGGCGTTTGACGAGGTTTACCAGTGGATCGATGCGGCCAATGTGGACTTGAAAGCCTTCACAGAGCATTTTTACTCCCATCTCACCCTGACGCATCTCAACCCCGTCCTGGAGACCCTGAAGCGGTTGAAACAGGACACATCGGTGTGGTTCGAGATCACCAACCTCATGATTCCCACGCTCAATGATTCTGAGGATGAAACGAAGAAGCTGGCAGACTGGATTCTGGAGAACCTGGGCGACCATGTGCCGCTGCATTTCACCGCATTCCATCCGGACTTCAAGCTGCGGGACAGACCCCGAACCCCTCATAGCACGCTCCATCGCGCCCGCCACCTGGCGATGGAGCGGGGGATGAAGTTCGTGTACGAGGGCAACGTCATGTGCGAGGAATCTCACACTACGTATTGCCCACATTGTCGGAAGGCCTTGATTCGGCGCTCGTGGCACGATCTGAAGGCGTATGAGCTGACCCCTGAAGGGGCCTGCCGATACTGTGGGACCCAGATCCCCGGTCATTTCTCTCGAATCACAAGAGCGAGGAGGGCGACTTCTCGATTTGATGTCCAGTAATCTACCATCCACACTTCACCTGGGAACGTCCAGTTGGTCATCCACCGACTGGGTCGGCGTATTCTATCCTGCAGGTACCCCATCTGCTGAGTTTATTGAAGAATATGCCCGGCATTTCCATACCGTTGAGATCGATTCCACCTGGCACCACATGCCGGGGCCGCGCATGATCGACTCCCTCAACCGCAGGACCCCCGAGGGGTTTATCTTTTCGGCCAAGGTGCCGGAGGTCATCACCCACAAGAAATATCTCGTGGATTGCGACGCGGAAATGAAGCAGTTTCTGGAGGTCATGGCCCCCCTGGGTGAAAAGCTCGGCCCGCTGGTGCTTCAGTTTGCGTATGTGGCCAAGGGAAAAGACGCCCACGAGTACAAGACCGGTGAGGACTTCATTGGACGGCTTCGGGATTTCCTGCCCAAGTTGTCAAAGGACTTCCGGTATGTCGTCGAGGTCCGCAATGGGAATTGGCTGAAGCCCCCGCTCCTGGACTGTCTCCGAATGCATGGGGTCGCCCTCGCCTTGACGGCGTATTACACCATGCCGGCGCTCGACGAGATCCTGAAGATGGGGATCGAGCCGCTCACCGCTGACTTTGCATTTGTCCGGTTTATTGGAAACCGCAAGGAGATTGATGATTTGATCAAAACGAAGATTGAAAGCGGCGAGAAAAAGAAGGAATTTGATGAACTCGTTCTCGATCGGACGGCCGAGATGCGGCGCTGGATTCCGCCGCTGGCGAGCCTGCTCCAGAAAGGAATTCCCGCCTATCTCTACTTCAATAACCACTATGCCGGGCACGCCCCGGCTTCGGTGAGATTGTTTGAGAAACTTTGGTTGGAGATGATGGGGGCCTGAAAAACACTCGGCCCTTTCGGATTTCGGAGTGCAGAATTCGGAGTGCGGATTGACCTGCTCCTGAAAACTGACGAGACAGCAGCTCGGTTTATTCCTTGATTCGCTTCAATTCATATACTGCCCGGTTGGTGGCGTCCGGACAGGCGACTACCGAGAGTTCCTTGTTTTCCGCCCAAGGAAGGGAACCGCCCGTCTGCATCATGACCAGGGTTGGATAAATTGTATGGAACGCCGAGGCACAGAAATTCGCCGGCGTTTTCCCCTCGCTGATCGTCCAGCTGTCCCCCACTTTGAATTCTTGAGGGCATTTCCCTTCAATTGACTTGATACTCACAACAACCTTGTGCATAAATAGCCTCCTCCAAAAAGTACACCTATTTTCTTCTATTTCAGAGGAGTCGTAAACCTGTTTGTGAGGAGGAGAGGGGACAGATCCCAAGAATCTGCAGGTGTCACTTTAGTGGAAGAGCCCTGCAAGGACTGGATGGCAAGTCATTCAAGGGGGCTTTCTTATGGAAATCAAGATCCTGCTTCAATCGAATGAGTGAGCAACGAGAACGAACCCAATCGATCATTTTTCCTGAGCCTGAGTGGTTTTGTGAGGACCCATCTCCGTCTGCGGATGAGCTTCAGCGGCCCTGGAGTCGAACAGGTTCAGATCCATCAAATGTCTTGGATGTACGTTGCCCAAGGCCCCCAACAGACTCTTTTTAATCATCGGATATTCCCGTTCGAGATCCAGCAAAAGCTTCTTCATTCGCCGCCGCTTCAAGGAGTCATCTCCGCACACCGGACAATTACAGCACACGATGGGATACCGCGGCCGATGTGTCGCCGGGTCGACTTGATAAGCGTACGTGGCAAGGTCCTTTTCAGCGACGTAGATCAAGGGACGAATCACAACGGATTCGCCATTATCTGCGACGAGCCGGGGCGGCATGGAGGCCAGCCGCCCCTCAAAGAAGAGGTTGAGAAGCAGAGTTTCGACGGCATCGTCGGCGTGGTGTCCCAGGGCGATCTTATTGCAGCCCAGTTCCCGGGCTGCTCGATAAAGCACGCCGCGCCGGATCCTCGCACAGAAAGAGCAATAAGTGACTCCGGGCTCGATTTTTTCCTCGATCATTTGATACGAGTGGGAATGATAGACCTTATATTCAAAACCACGGGACTCCAAGTAATCAGCCACCCAGTCGTAACGAAAATCCTTGAACCCCTGGTCCACGTGGATGCACACCAATGAAAACTTCACGGGCGCACGCCGTCGGAGCAGTTCGAGGACCTCCAGCAGGGTCCAGCTGTCCTTGCCCCCGGAAACGGCCACGCCGATGCGATCGCCATCCTCAATCAACCGATAGTCCCCGATCGCCTTCCCGACCAGGTGGAGCAGTCGCTTCTCGAGTCTGCCCCGGTTCACGTTTCTTTCAGGACGAATGAGAGTGCAAGTCATCGCTCTTCGTTCTCACAATCCACAGATTTATCCTCTTTCGGGGGGGCGCTCCTTTGCTCAATGGGTCAAGGGAGCGCCCGGACGAACCAAGGGCCTGAAGCCAACTCGATCGGTGCTTGCCGGCCCACCATCTGTATTCATCGAGCCGTTCGAGACATGACCCGGCGGACAGGGCCCCGAGACCACTGCGGTTCTCTTGGACGGACCTGATTGGGGCTGATCTCAGGCCGATGCAGTTTGGGCCTTCCCGGACTTTTCTTTCAGAGCACGGATCTCGTCGGCATGCGTCGAATCGTGGTCCGTGTGAACCTTTGCCAAGCCTTCGATTGTTATCTCGCCGCGCTCTGCATCGATCCCTGTCCGCTGCCAGCTCTTTTGTGGAAGAGCGCGGAGCAGGGTCAAGGTATCGGCTCGAAGGCGCTTGAACTCTTTCAGGGTGTTCGTCAGGTCACGTTCGTTGTATCGCAGCTTGACGGCCAGCTCTTGGCTGTCGACGGCCGCCAGCGCGGGCTTGTCAGCATTAGCGATCCTGACATAGCGAGTAAGAAAGACCTGCTCGGTGTCTGCCAGATGAGCGAGGAATTCCATAATCGACCATTCTCCGGGCGAGGGCTTGCGGCGGAGCACCTCCTCGGAGACGCCCCTAACTTCTGACTCGATACGCTTCCCGCCCTCTTCAAACTTCTGGAGAACCTGGTTGCGAACCTTGATGTGCTCAATCTGGCCCAGGTGCGCCTCATCATTCCCGACAGCCTGGCGCCGGAGAACGATCTCGAGGGTCAATGGGCCATCCGTCTCGTGGACTCCAGCCCGCTCCCATTGTTCATCCTTTACGGATTTCAGTAGTTTCAAGGTGTCCTTGCGCAACCGTTTCCAGTCCCGGAGCACATCGCTCAACTTCATCCTGCGATATTCCGACTCGAGGGCATAGGCATCGCCATCGATATTCTTGAGTGTCGGATTCTCCTCGTCCAGGATCCGTCGATACCGGGCAATATATGCGTCTCGCTCCATGTCGCGCATATGGCAGACGATCTCCTGGATTGACCACTTGCCGGGGGAAGGGGTCCACAATAAGAGTTTCCGGGGAACCCCTTTCAGGCTCGCCGTGAGTCTTTCAGGGGTCTGCTTCACGATCTCAAAATAGCGTTCATGTTCACTGGTGTCCATGATGACCTCCGTTGATTAGTCTAAATTCCATGGCGGGGTACCTTAAGGGATTCACACCTCAAGTGAAACCTTCAAGGATACGAACGTTGCCCCGCCCGGGCTCACTAGATTCTGGCCTTCAGCCACTGGGCGATGTGTGGAATCGAGCGGACGGGGAACTTGTGTCCGCCTTTGTACACACTGAATTCCACTTCGGCTGCGCGCTCGGCAAGCATCGGCTCAAAAGTCCGGGACCGCTCCAGGGGATAAAAACGATCATGCTCTGTGGCAATGTGCAGCACGTCCGTCCTCGATTTGTGATACCCCCCATCGACCCAGTTTCCCGGAATCCCGCCACACACAGCGACAATACCGCGCACGGTGTCAGGATTGGAAAAAGCAAAGCGATAGTTGAGAGACACGGGCTGGGAGAACCCCATCAAAAAGACCCTCGAACGATCCACAGGAACTTCGCTCGAAACGGTCTCGATCAATTTCCGCAAATTGCAATGATGCAGCGCGATGGATTCGACGTCCTTCCATCGGGTAGCCCAGCAGAAACCGGTTCTTAGTTCCCCGCTCGTTTCGACCGCAAACCCGTCCACCCCGAACGGATAACTGAATTGGTAGGGCCCCTGGAGGGAGGCGATTGCCACATCGCGGTCGTTAATCTGCTTCGCGATGTCCATCATGGACTCCTTGTTTCCGCCATACCCATGGAGTGCGATCAAGAGAGGCAAACCCCGGCCGTTCGATCGGGACTCTTGCTCCGGAAGATGAAGGTCATAGTAGATCCGGATCGATTGTTCAAAGGACTTTTCCAAAAGAGACCTCAATCCGTCGGGCGCCCTCGGCCGGGGTTCAATACATCGCCAGCTCCATGATCTTCCTGTACAGGGTGTCGACTTGAGGAAGGATGACATCCTCGAGCGCCGGGTTATAAGCGACAAAGGTATCCATGGCGCCCACCCGCTGAACGGGGGCATCCAGGATCTCAAACAATTCCGTCCCGATGCGTGCGGCAATCTCCGCGCCATATCCAAACGAGAGGCAATCTTCATGGGCCACAATCACGCGGCTAGTCTTGGAGACTGAGGTGGCGATGGTTTCCCAATCATAGGGACTGAGGGACCGCAGGTCGATCACTTCCACGCTGACGCCGCTTTCTTCCGCCTTTCGTGCGGCCTGTACGGCGCGAACAACCAGAGCCCCATAGGTGATGAGGGACAGGTCGGAGCCCTCCCGAACAACCCGGGCCTTTCCCAGCGGGATCATGTAGTCCGGGCCGGGATTGATTCCGCGGTTGTGGCCCTGCCGATAAAGATGCTTGTGTTCGAGGAAAAGCACGGGATCATCGCATCGAATCGACGTCCGTAGCAGCCCGTTGGCGTCCTCAGCGGTCGAGGGCATGACGACCCGCAGCCCCGGGATGTGCGTGTACAACACCTCGCCCGACTGGCTGTGATACACCGCCCCACCCTGCAGATACCCTCCGATAGTGACCCGGACAACGACGGGACACTTGAAACTGTTGTTGGACCGCCACCGGATCGTGGCCAGCTCGTTGCGAATCTGCATGTAAGCAGGCCAAATGTAATCAAAAAACTGGATCTCTACCACCGGCTTCAACCCTCGCGTCGCCATCCCGATCGCACGGCCGACGATGTTGGCTTCAGCGAGCGGTGAATTGAAAACTCGATCCCCCCCAAACTTGCGTTGAAGCCCGTAGGTCACTTTGAAGACACCGCCCTTGCCCTTCAACTGCTCCAGTTTTTCCTCGTGGCTGCAATCGGCCACATCCTCTCCGAAAACCACGATCCGTTCATCCCGGGACATTTCCGATTTCAGGCAGGAGTTGAGCAAATCGACCATGGTCTTGGGCTCACCTGAAGGGCGCGGTTCCGTGCTAAACACCTCGGATGTGGGATCGACATCCGGCGAATAAACGAAGGAATGGACGGAATCCCGGGAGGGCATTTCCGCGGCCAGGGCCCGATCGACATCGGTTTGAATCAAGCTATCGACCTCGTCCCGGACCGCCTCAATCTCAGCTGCTACTAAAACGCCTTCATCGATCAATCTCATAGCCAGCCGGGTAATGGGATCCCGTTGCGCCTCCTCGGAACGCTCCTGGGAAGTCTTGTAAGCTTGCTCGTCGTCTGAGAGCGAATGGGAGTATGGCCGGACGACGTGGGCGTGCACAAGCGAGGGCCCCCGGCGTTCCCGCGTATAAATGACCGCACGCCGCATGACGTCGTAACAGGCCGCTGCTTCACTCCCGTCAACCTCCTCAACATAGAGGTTGGGAAAGTCACGAACCAGCCGCGAGATGGATCCGCCGGCGGTTTGTACATCCACCGGGACCGAGATCGCATAGCCGTTGTCCTCAACCAGATAGAGGACCGGGAGCTTCAGATTGCAGGCTGTGTTCAACGATTCCCAGAACTCCCCCTCGCTGGTGGTTCCCTCGCCTAATGAAACGTAAGTCACCTCATCAGAATGAAAGGTCTCCATGCGCGATTTTAAATCACCGATCCGGGGGATACGGTAACTCGCCTCGGCACAGCCGACGGCCTGCAGGCACTGGGTGCCGGTCGGGGAGGATTGGGAGACGATGTTCAGCCGATCGCTTCCCCAGTGGGATGGCATCTGCCGCCCCCCCGAATTCGGGTCGTCCGCCGCGCCGACGGCCCCCAAAAGCATTTCATAGGGGGTCATTCCCAACGCCAGACACAAGGCACGATCACGATAATAGGGATAGAACCAGTCGTAACCGGCACGCAAATGCAGGGCCGCCGCCACGAGGGGTGCTTCGTGCCCGGCGCCACTGATCTGAAAGTAAATCTTTTGCTGCCGCTTCAGCTGGATCTCCTTGTCATCCAGGCGCCGGGACAAAAGCATGGTCCGATAGAAGAAGAGCCACTGCTCCCTGTTCAATCCATTCCACGAGCCGCCGCGTGATTTGGCCTTCGACTGGGGTTCGATTGAGGCTTTCGACATTCCGCTCCTCACACCCGGGCGACCCGACAGGTCGCCCCTCATTAGATTCCCTTACTTTGTCCTGTTGGAGATCTGATATTCGACGATCCGACCCGCAATAGCACTGGCGGCGACCGTATAAGGACTCGCGAGGTACACTTGTCCGGGGCCACTGCGGCCCGGGAAATTCCGGTTCTGCGAACTCACACTGACCTCTTCCTTGGACTTTGACGCGCCGGGACCTGCATTGATGCAAGCCCCACAACTCGGTTCAATGATCTCGGCCCCGACCTCCTGAAAGAGCCGAGTGTAGCCCATCTGCTCGGCGTATCGCCGCGTCTCCTGGGAGCCAAATTGGATGTAACACCGTACTTCCGGGGCCACATGCCTGCCCTGAGCAAGCGCCTCTTTGAAAACCCTGGCATACATGTCCATGTCTTCGTTCTTACCGGCCGTACAGGAGCCGCCGTACGCAATGTCAATTCTCACTTCCTCCTGCAACTCATCAATAAAGATCCCGTTTCCGGGATCTCCCGGCAACGCCACCATCGGACGAAGCCGACTGGCCTCGATTTCGATGACGGTGGCATACTGAGCGCCCGGGTCACCGGACCAACCTTCACAGTACCTTTCAGCTTGCGAACGCGGCATTTCCCGCCGCTCCACCAGAAAGTCCACTACTTTTTGGTCAGGCGCTACGATTCCCGTGAAGCCTCCGACTTCCGCCGCCATGTTGGTCAATGTTGCCCGTTCGTCAACCGAGAGGGCCTCAATCGCCTCGCCCGCATACTCGATTACTTTGCCCAGGGCTTCTCCGTTTTTCACATAGGGCATGCGGAGGATTTCGAGAATCATGTCCTTCGCCGTGACGTTGTCCGGTTTCCTGCCATGAATGACGATCTTCACGGTTTCCGGGATGCGAACGCGAACATCCTTCGTAATCCAGGCGTTGAACACATCCGTCGTGCCGATCCCAAAAGCGATACACCCGATTGCCCCGCTGTGTGGAGTGTGACTGTCGCTGCCCACCACGACCTGACCGGGGAGGGCATAGCTCTCCAAAACCTTGCTGTGGCAAATCGCCTCGCTCCCCTTTCGATCACTTAATTCCCCATGGACGCGAATCCCCTGAACCTCAGCAAACAACTGTTGTTTCCGCTTCAACTCGAAGGCGAGGTCCAATAGCCCCATCTTGACCCGTTCCACCGGCATCACATCATCCAGAAAGGTCAGATGATCACGAAAGAAAAGGATCGATGAAGGGTCGTTTACTCTTTCGTTTTTCCCGACCAACTGCTCAAAGAAGATTGCGGCCATGGGAGTGACATACTCATGGCTGAACCGCAAATCGGCTCTCACAAATCCCGAATCACCCGGCTTCACCGCAGGGACCCCAATGTCATCCTTGGCCAGGTCGACAACCATGTGCCTTGCAAAAATCTTCTCAGCAAGCGTCATTGGCCTCGGCTGCGTTTCGAGGTTCGGAAGGCGCACCCGGCCCTGGATGCGCGCCACGTTAAAGTTAAAAAGCCCTCCGTATTCGACAATCTGGCGGGTGATCTCATCCTCACCGCGGGTGAACTCCTCGAGCGGAATCTCCTCTCCCTGCCGGATCTTCTCAATGACATCAAAATTGGTGGTCACGTACAGTCCAAGGTTCTGACAATTCTGCTTGTAGATGCGCTCGATATTTTCCGCCACGATCACACGGATTCCTGCACACATCTCAGCATAAGGGGATTGCTCCCGGCTGGAGCCTTTTCCGCGGCGCTTCCCTGCCACTGCAGCGACAAATCCGCCTCCCTTTACAGAACCCCGGGTGACTGGAAATTCTTCACGATTGACGCCACCCTCCGTCGCAGTGCATTTCAAACCCAAATAGGGAAAATCTCCCAGGGTCTCGTCAAAGTAATAGCAGATATAGGCCGGAGTAATCTCATCGGTGGAGATGTTGTCTCGCAGCTTAATGGAAGGGTCCCAAGCCAGGTCACTGCCCCCCAGCTGCTTTTTCAAGAGCTTGGAGTCCTCAGTGAGGAAAAGAACTCGCCCGCTCAGCCGGACTCCTGGAGGGCGCCGGTTCACCTCACGGGTGAGTAATGAGGAAATCATCGTGATAACCCTTTAGATGGAAACCTGGTCTTTTCTCAAACCCCTATTATACCCAATCCGCTGAAAACCGGGATGATTTGCCGGGGCCCGCGCGGCGTAGCCGGCGAACAGAGACCGCTGGAGAGAACGGCAGGAACCGTGTCACGCCCGAACGATTAACCGAAGGGATGGTCGAGGGACGGGCTCGGGGGTGTAAACATCCGGGCGCCTTCCGCGGTCACGAACATACAGTCTTCGAGTCGGATGCCAAACTCGCCCGGCAGGTAAATGCCGGGTTCATCGCTGAACGTCATCCCTGCCTCGATCTTTCTCCGATTCCCGTTGACGAGGTAGAACCACTCATGACCATCCAGCCCGATGCCGTGTCCCACGCGGTGAGTGAATTCCTTATACCCCGGACCGAATCCCGCATCCACGATCACTTTGCGGGCGGCGGCGTCCACGGCCTGACATTCGACACCGGGTTTGGCCGCCTCGAGGGCTACCTGTTGGGCCTTCTGGACAATCCCCCAAACTGTTCTCTGCTTGTCGGAGGGCTTACCAAATACCACTGTCCGGGTGATGTCCGAGGAATAGCCTTCGACACGACACCCGCCGTCGGCCAGGACCGTATCCCCCGGCTTCAACCTCTGGGGCGCTGAAGATCCGTGGGGGAAAGCTGAGCTTTCACCAAACAGAACTAATGCTCCTCCTGGTGCGCCCAGGGCTCGATGAGCTGCCGCAATGGCGGAGGATAGTTCGCCGGGCGTCATGCCTTCATGTAGTGTCTTGAATGCCGTTTCAAATGACTTCAATGTGATCCGATTTGCCAGGGTCATCAGCTCCAGTTCATGCCGGGACTTAACACTGCGGCATCGAGCCGTCACCTCGGAGGAACAGGGGACGAGTCGAAGGGCCGGAGCTGCTTTCGATATCCCGTCGCTCTGAAAAAAACGCACCTGTTCTTCGATGCCAAGCGTTCCGATCGAGGCATTCCGTTCCTTCAAAATCTGCACGATCAACGCATAGGGAGATTCGTCTTCCTGCCAGGAGCGGATGTCCTTCCCAAATCGAATGAGCTCCTCAGCCCGCGCCCGTTCAAATGCCGGTGTCACCCATGCGATCTCCCCTTTGGCGGGGATGATCAATCCAAACGTGCGTTCGCTTTGGCCCCATTCCATACCGGCGAAGTAGCGCATGGAAGATCCACCGGCGATGTACATGGCGTCGATCTTGGATTCACGCATGTACTCCCGGGCCCGCTCGTGTCGAGCCAGATACTCTTCCGTATCAATACCCTTGACGTCTGTCGTCATTGGCTTGAGATTCTTAATTTCATCTTGGGCAGTCTGCGGCAAGGGGGAGGCTTCGAATTGACCACTCATCGAGGCCCAGGCGAAGGCGCCGGCACTCAACTTGAAGAAATCACGACGGTCCAGGCACATGTTTGGATGTCTCCTTGGAAGCCCTTCCGAATCCGGAGGAAATGCAAATGCAGGCCGACAATCAGGCCTCATCGATTGGCTCTTAACGTCTTGGTACCCGGGACAACCGTTACTTCCCTGCCAGCTCCGCCTCCGCACGGTGTAAACACCCCGGAGGAAGGCAAAATGGGAACACCATGGATTATTCGCTCATCGCCAGCTTCGCTATGGTCTGAAGTTGCATGTTGGAGGTTCCCTCGTAAATCTGTCCAATCTTGGCGTCGCGATAGAATTTTTCAACCGGGTAATCCTTCGTGTATCCGTACCCTCCATAGAGTTGAACAGCCATCGAGGTGACCCGCTCGGCCATCATCGAAGAAAAATACTTCGCCATCGCGGCTTCTTTCACGAAGGGGATGCCTGCGTCGCGCATCCGGGCCGTGTTATAGGTCAGGGTGCGGGAACACTCGATGTCGATCGCCATTTCGGCCAACTGAAACTGGACAGCCTGGAATTGTGAGATCGCCTTTCCGAAGGCGTTGCGCTCCTTGGTGTACGCCAATGCGGCCTCATACGCTCCCTGGGCCAACCCGGTCATCTGCGCACCAATTCCAATCCGCCCTTCATTCAAGGTCTCGATGGCTATCTTGTAGCCGATGCCCACCTTGCCCAACACGTTTTCCTTGGGAACGATGCAGTCGTCGAGCAACAACTCGCACGTCGACGAGGCCCGAATACCCAGCTTGTCCTCTTTCTTCCCCACGGAAAATCCCGGGAAACCCTTTTCAATGATAAAAGCAGTGATCCCTTTGTAGCCGGCGGCGGGATTCGCATTGGCAAAGAGGATGAAGACATCGGCCTCCTTGGCATTGGTAATCCAAAGCTTCCGCCCATTGAGGATGAAATGGTCGGGACGTTCCTCGGCCCTCGTGGTGAGGGCAAACGCATCGCTGCCTGAAGTGGCTTCACTCAGGGCATACGCGCCAACACTCCCTTTGGCCAACTGCGGAAAGTATTTCTTCCTTTGGGCCTCGGTGGCCCAGCGCAAAAAAACGTTATTCACCAGGGTGTTCTGAACATCAACAATGACTCCGATGGACGGATCCACTCGAGACAGCTCTTCCACCGCCAGGACCGCCATGAAGAAGGACCCACCGGCGCCGCCATATTCTTCGGGAATCTCAATTCCCATGATTCCAAGCTCAAAGAACTCTTTCAGCAGGTCCCTTTGGAATGCCCCTTCCTCGTCCATCTTTCTGGCCAAAGGCTTCAGGCGGGCTTCCGCAAAGTCTCTCACCGTGGAGCGGAACAGCGCCTCCTCCTCTGAAAACGAGGTCACTGGCGGCCGAGCTGAAATATTTTCCTTCATGGCATTGGTTGACATAGGCTCTATCCTTTGAATGAATATCCTGGCACAAGCCGACGGCCGGTCTTTAACCAGGCGCTTGCACAAAATTAAGAAAATCTAATGGAAAGCATATCGAATGGCAAGGCATTTCCGCGAACGATCCGCGTGATTCATGGCGCCTGCAATCTGTCCAAGGAAGCGCCGGCGCGGGAGGTGTCATACATCGGGAACCTTTTTCCGTTCTGCCAAGAGGCTAATTCATGCGCGCCATTCCATTCTCCGCAGAATACAACCAGAACACCAACTGGTCCCGGTCGGGTCCATCCGGTTCCAGCGCAAGACACTTTCGGAGGCCCTCCGCTGCCTTACGGTACTGTTTGAGTTGGAGGTGCATTAAAGAGAGATCGCGAATCTCGGTAGCGCTCTCCGGGGAGATGACAAGCATTAATTCGATGATCGCCAGCGACTTCTCGGCGGCCCCGGTGCGGGAAAAGATGTGTTTCAGGTTGTTGAGCAGCCGGAAGAGAATCTGCTTCTTGCTGACCGGGTGAAGAAAGGCGGGGTGAAACTCTCCGGGTCCGCTGGACATCTCCGCCCAACGAGTCCGGCAGTCATCCACGGTCATGAATGTTCCTCCATGGTAGGGATCGATGAAGATCTCAGTCAGGGGATCGCCAAGTTTCACCACGAAATGGCCCGGTAAACCCACGCCCACCATATCCAAACCGACGCGCTGTGCTAGCTCCATGTAAACCAGGGAAAGGGTAATAGGAATTCCCGTTTTCCGGTCCAATACGTCGTTCAGATAACTGTTCCTCGGGTCATAGTAATCGTCCTCGTTTCCCGTGAAACCATTCTCATGGAAGATAAAGTGATTGAGGGCCTCGATGACCTTCACCGGGTGGGGGCATTCACGCGGAAGACGGCGACTGGCTCGAACGCCCATCTCGTCCAGGCGATTTAGATAGTCCTTTATCCGCAGTGCGGGATACTCGCTCTGGGCGATCGTCAGGGCTGCCAGCGCAAGGTCGATCGGCCCTTCATCGAGGGAGACTATGGATCGAAACGAATCGACCACATTTTGTTGTTGAAGAGACATTCGCTGTTATTGTAACAAGTTTTCGAATTTCTTGCAGTGACCTCAGGAAATGAGACCTAAAGTGGCGTCACGGGATGCTCGGACTACCCGGCACTTCCCGCAAAGGCATCCCAGATGACAAGAAAGGGAAACGGGGGATATAATTGCGGACGAATCACATCTGAGAAACATCCGGGTGGACGACATCCACTGAACGCTCCAGAAACGAACTCAGGAGGGCTTCACCGATATGTCGATGTTAGGTGAGAAGGAACGGGGAATCGTAAGCGAGCAATTTCAAAAGCTCGAGAGCCCTGTGAAGTTGATTCATTTTACCCAGGGCTTGATGTGTGATACATGCCCCGAGACCCAGCGGCTCCTTGAAGAAGTAGCATCGCTGTCCGACAAAATCACCCTTGAAGTGCATAACTATGCGATTGAAGGAGATTTGGCGGCGCAGTATCGGGTGGCCCGTGTCCCTGCGACCGTAGTTCAGACGGAGAAGGATTTTGGAATCCGGCTCTACGGGATGCCTTCGGGTTACGAATTCGTCTCGCTACTGAATGCTATCCTGGCCGTATCTCGCTCCACAACCGATTTGACAGAGGAATCCAGGATCCAGCTCCAGTCCATTACCGCTCCCACGCACATTCAGGTGTTTGTTACGCCCACTTGACCGTACTGCCCCGCGGCCGTGAAGCTCGCGCATGAAATGGCTATCGAGAACGATTTCATCACCTCAGACATGGTGGAAGTGAACGAATATCCGGATCTGGTCCGCAGGTATCAGGTTCGAGGAGTTCCAAAAACCGTGGTGAACGATACCGTTGAGTTTGTTGGCGCTCTTCCGGAAGCGGAGTTTGTCGCGCAGGTCTTGAAGGGCATATCCCCCACCAGCTTGGAAATCAGGTAGAGGAAAGAGAGGGGAGCCCAGAGAATCAGGATCATCCCCCCCTGCTGCTGCCTTCATTTCCCAGTTCATGGAATGAGGCAGTCGACGATTCCCTCTCTGTCTTCCTGCTTCCTGTGCTGAATGTCCTTCCAGTCCCGCGCCCGGGAGGGCACAGGATAGCCCCCGGAAAAAAGGACATTTTCCAACCCCGTCTTATTCACTGGCCGGCGGTTGATCCTCTGAAAGGTGAGATTCATAGCCGGTCATCAGCGGGAGGCCGGGAAGCGTCTCCAAAGGCACAACATCCGGCTTGACCTCGTAGTAGCCATCAGGGAGATCGCCATTGTCGGGACGAAAATACCGCCAAAGGCTGGGACGCACGGATGCGATCAGCTCTTTTCTCGTTTTGGTTTTGAGCGGCCTTCCGATGTAGATTTTGCCCATCCGCTCCAGGATCTTTTCCGGGATGGCGCCGGCAAACATGAACAAAGGATATTTGAAATTCGGCCCGTTCAACCTCCTCAATTTGACTAGCCACATGATCAGCGCACCGAGGCGCCATGCCGTAGGGGCCCACCAACTGTAATTGCCCGGCCGTACGTTCATCTTCCAGCACTTCATCATGAGCTGCCATTGCAGGGGTGAAAGCTGACGTGTTTCAGTCACGCCTTGCTTATCTGCCATCCGGGTGTCATGCAACGGGGTAAAGATCGAGGGGATGAGAAAGGCAAAGACGTGGCGTCGCTCCATCTCGTAAACCAGGTCGAGCGTTGCTTTGACATCATCGTCCGTTTCCCCCGGGTTACCCACGATTAAGGTCATGGCCGGAAACCAGTTGTTCTCGTTCAAGATCCGAAGTCCTTCCAGGATAATGCTCGGCCAGTCCTCAATGGCAAAAGGGACGGCCTTGCTCGGCATGATCTGTTTTGCCATGCGAACTGACCCTGTCTCCAGCCCAATCAAGGGGATCAATGCCTTCTTCTGAGGATGGCTGCTGAGGTACGGGAAATGGATGGGGCTCTTGGGGAGCAGGAGATTCGACAGTTCATTGATCAGGATCGGATCGACAACCGCCGGGGCAATGGTGCTATGACTCAGCAGATGATACTCGACCCCAGGCGTGTTGACGACATCGCGATAGAGGCTGACCAGGGCTTCCCGATTCGGGAAGTAAAACGGGGTATCCGTGTGAACCTGCCCCCAGATGAACATATCCTCGGTGGCGAGCGAAATCTGCTTGTTCCCGTTGCGGACATTTGCCCGGACTGCTTTCAGGAGATTCGCCTTGGGAACATCTATCTGCGGATTGAGATCGGGGACACAGAACTGGCATCTTCGGCCGCAGCCGGTGGTCATCTCGACCACACCAAAAGTCGTCCGTTTGTCCGGAGCGAGAATTTCATCGCGTCCTCTCGGATGTGCGACCTCGATTTGTCGGGGGAGGGGATCTCCGCGCAAAGCCTTTCGGAACAACTCCATTGTGTCCATCGATTCGCTGCGCCCTTCGATAACGCAGTCCACCCCCAGGTCCTCGTAGGAATCGGTCTTTACGATTTGCCAACCGCCCGATCCGCCCACAATGACCTTGAAGTGGCCTCGATAGGGGTTTCCCTTGATCTTCGCAAAAAGGGCTCGCGCATAGTGGGAGTTGATGGGCATCTTTGAGGATCCGAACATGGAGGTATAAACCCCGGCTGCAAAGGTCACTCCCAGGGGATTGTGCGTGGAGACCGCGACGACACGGGTGTTCGGGCCGATGAATTTTTCCAGATCGTCAGGGTAGCATGCGACCACATCCTCCGGGCGGTAGCTGCGGAGCAATGCGGCCTCCACCAGCCTTACGCCTGCAGGCATAGTTCGGGCGGATCCATCTTCGTTGTGCTCCACCTCGCGCCAATGGGGATATTTGTCGTTGAGGAACCGCTCCATCCAGATGGGTAAGGATGCCATCATCATCTGAATAAAGTAGCCGGCATGGTCAATGGTCTCAGACAGGGGTGCTGTCAGGACAATCAGCTTCCCTCCATCAACCGGGGCCGATGATTGAAGGGCCTGCGGCGATTTGTCCCCGACCGTTTCGCGTGGCACGCCACTTCCGTTGCTCTTCCCAGTCTTTCGATCCATTTCATCTCCTTCAAAGGCATGGATTTACAAGAGAACCCGGTTCACCGGTCGTAGGATAATAAGTAACCAGGAAACGGTAGAACTGGACTTCCCTCGAAGTTGCCAGAGGGAACGGCGTAATTCCCATTAAGAATTGGGGAATCTTACCTTCTTTTCCACACGAAAGCACGGAAAATCATCACAAGGAGGGGCCAGTGCAAAGTATGTATTCCTGGGGACGAATTCCACACGGTCATGCGTCGCGTTTGATTTGAAGGATTCCTTCACGGCAACGTGGCCTTGACTCCCACTTGGATCTTTTGCTACCTTGGGCAACGGACAAGGGCATCCGGAGGCCCCCCCCAATACATTATTCTCGAGCGCGACACGCAGGATCTAAACGTGAAGAAATGCAAGCTCCCTTCAGCTTTGCTGGGTATTTACTATGATTTCAGGGTGGCCCAATGAACCCATCTCATCGAAGGGTCTTCAGCCCTTATGCAGTCCCCTCTCCACAAACTCCTGGTCCACAGAGGTTTACTCAAAAGGAATGGGACATAATCCAAAGGTGTCGCACCCCTCGTCAGGTTCAGGGGTTCCTGAGGAATCTCCCTTACAATTGGGAGAAGAAAACCCTGCGCACCTTTCGACAGGTGGCTCGCCATGGATCGGCCCATTGTCTGGAAGCCGCCTTGGCAGCGGCCACGATCATGGAACAGCACGGTTATCCTCCCTTGCTGCTCGATCTGGAGTCCAAGGACAATCTGGATCACGTCTTGTTTTTGTACCACCAAAAGGGACGATGGGGGACGGTTGCCAAGTCTCGGGATGCCGGACTGCACGGACGCCGGCCGGTGTTCCGCTCGATCCGGGATTTGGTCATGAGTTACGTCGAACCTTATGTCGATTTCACGGGGCGTATCACGGGGTTCGGAGTGACGGATTTGAATGAATTGGTCCCCCGTTGCAATTGGCGCCTTTCAAGAAAGAACGTTTGGGTGGTGGAACGCGCGCTCATCGACATGCCCCATCAAAAGATCAAAACCTCCACGGCACGTTTCAGGCGCGCGTTGAAGCGCTATCTCAATTTCAAGAAGCGATTTCCTCACCGCCAAGCAACCTATTATAGGAACCGGCATCACTGGTTGTGAGACGGGTGAACTGTCGTCCCGGAACAATTCGAGCCCCTCGCCAGAGCCCGGATCAGGAAAACCTCATGAGGAGCACGCTGTGATGGAGGATACCTTGACAGGTGGCCCAGTTCATGTAAAATATCACCCTATTTTTGAGGGGGGGCGTGCATACTGAATGGAAAAGAAGCGTCTCGAGTATTACAAGAAGAAACTTGAAACCAAGTATTCAGAGCTGACCCAAACCGTCTCGAAAGTGGAGCATTACGGACGAGAAGTGGATGAAGAACCGAGCCAGGATATTGCTGACAAGGCATCCAATTCGTACGAGAAGGAATTTCTATTTAGTTTGACAAACAATGATCGTTACGTCCTCCAGCTTGTCCAGGAGGCGCTCGGGCGGATCCGCGAAGGATCCTACGGCCACTGCATTGTTTGTGAAGAGGAAGTGCAACAGAAACGCCTTGAGGCGGTCCCGTGGGCGCGTCACTGCATTGAATGTCAGGAAAAGCAGGAACAGGGACTCTTGAATTAACCTCACTCAGCCTCAAGGTTGCACGTGGAGGTTGCCGGTTCACGGCAAAGGTAATTTGGAGGGTCGTCTTCGAATCCAGTCGTGTTTGGACTCAAGATTCATTGCAAACCCCGCTTTGGAGGGCCACACTCTCCCCCATCCTCGATTCCCTCTTTTCGGTTCTACTCCCCGCACACTGCGACCTTTGTCACGAATTGATCACCCGGGCCTTTGACTCTACGGTCTGCGCTCAGTGCTGGTCGACCCTGCGACCGCTGAATGATAATGTCTGCTCCCTTTGTGGCGATCCCATCATCACATCGAATGTGCCTCCCGGGTGGCGCTGTGGCCGATGCCGCCGCGGCCTCTACGAGTTTGATTTTTGTCGCTCCTACGCGCTGTACGAGAACAGGGTGCGGGAAGTGTTGCATCGGTTTAAGTACGGCAGGCGGGCGAGATTGGGGGCGCGACTGGCGCAGTTGCTTTCACAAATCTGGGCTCACTATCCCCTCCTTCAAGAGGCTGAAGTGATCGTCCCAATGCCCCTTCACCGGCGACGGGAGAAAGAGCGGGGTTTCAATCAATCCGGAATTCTGGCAAAATGTCTGTCTGGAATGGTCGGAAGGCCGCTGGCAGCCAAGGCGGTAGGCCGGGTTCGAAATACCCCCTCGCAGACGGGCTTAAGCCATCGACAGCGCCGCCTGAATGTGGCGCAATGCTTTGAGGTCAGACAACCCGCAGCCATCCAGGGAAAGGCATGCCTGGTCGTGGACGACGTCTTTACGACCGGGGCCACATTGAACTCACTGGCCCGGGTCTTGAAGGAAGAGGGGGCCGCCAAGGTTTTCGCCCTGACGCTGGCCCGAGTTTCACCGCTCGCGGCGATCGGGACGGCAGAGAGGGCGGCATGACCAGCGATTTATGATGAACGCAAAACCCCATGACCGGGTCCATGGAGAAATTCACGCACCCCGGACCGAACCAACCCGTTCGACCTTTATGCACACCCCTGTTCTGGTCCTGAATGCCACCTATGAACCCATCAATATCTGCGCCGCCCGGCGAGCGCTGGTGCTCGTCTTAAAAGGCGTGGCTCGAGCCGAGGAGGAACACCCTCGATTCATCAAATCTCCAACCTTCAGTATCCGGGTTCCTTCTGTCATCCGGTTGTTGGAGTTTCGTCACATCCCCCGTCAGTCGCGCGCCTTGTCAAGAAAGAACATCCTGCTGCGCGACCGGAACACCTGCCAATACTGTGGAGGCGTGTTTCCACCCAACGAACTGACTCTCGACCATGTGATCCCCCGATCGCGAGGCGGTGCGTCCACCTGGGAGAACCTGGTCGCCTGCTGCAAGGGATGCAATCATAAGAAAGGCAACTCAACCCCCGCGGAATCAAGCCTCCATCTGTTTCGTGAACCCCGCTCCTTTAATCTCCACACGAGCCGCCAGCTGATGCGAATGATCGGTCCTTCGGATGAGCATTGGAGAAAATACCTGTTCTATTGACCGGCGAGGCCTGTGAGGTTCAATTCTCACCGGCCGGCTAGCATTGGGGTCCTAAAGGTTCGGTCACTTGGCGGGTGAAGGCGCGGAGGTCTTTGACGCATTCTCAAGAATACGTTTCGCGAAGTAATTTGTGATTTTCGCTTCGTCCCGAGTATCCTCGATGAAGGCATCCGTGAGCAGGCGATCCTTCTGCTCGAAGAGGTCATTTCGGACAGAGGTGGTCACCCGGGGATCCGACAAATCGTGTTGTCCTCCCTTTTCGATTTCGAACAGCTTGATGATCAGGTAACCCTGTTTTGTCCTGATCAAATCGGAGGTTTCGCCCACCTTCAACGCCGTCATTGCGGCCTTGAATGCGGGATCGGTCTTCGCCAGGTCGGCATCGGACACAAAGGTAATCTGTCCGCCCGGGGAATTGGGCGTGGAGTCATCGGACCGCTGCTGAGCCACGGTGGTAAATTCCTCACCTGAACGGATGCGGCTGAGCACCGCTTGGGAAAGCTCTTTCAGCTTTCCTTCATCAGGCGCGTTCGCGATGAGGATGTGGGCAAAACGGTATCCCGGGGGAAAATTGAAGTTCGCTTTGTTCTTCTGATAGTAATCCGCGATTTGAGCATCGGTGATCGAAATCTTGGCGGTGATTTCCTTGTTCTTCAACTTATCGATGGTGATTTTCTTCTGCAAATCGTGCTTCAGCTCATCCATCGTGTAGTCCTGATCCTTCAGCGACTTTTGAAACTCCTCCTCGGTACTCCTGCTTTTGAGCTCGGTCAGGCGGTTTTCAACCTCGGTATCCGTGGCGTTCAACCCCAACTTGGCGGCCCGCTCCAGGAGGATCTGGTCATTGACCAGACTTGTCAGGATATTCAGTTTGAGACTGTTGATCTGATCTTCAGAGTATTGGACCGTCTGGCCTTTGATGCTCCGTTGATACACGCGATCGACTTCGTTCTCGCTGATTTCCTTTCCATTAACCGTGGCCAGCACTCCCCGGCCCGGACTGCTCTTTCGATTGCACGCAGGAATTAATATCATTAGGACAGCGACCAAGGCCGCCAAAATGAATTGCCACTTTAATCGATTCACAGGCATCTCCTTCGGAATTGAATCCCACACCACGATGGCGGCGTCTCATAACGCAAACAAACCTGCCGATGTTACCATGCGACATTCCATCCATAAAACAACTTTTTAGTCCGCAGTGGCTGGCCGGTCCGGTGATTGCCCGCTCCTGACGCAACGGTTAGCGGCAAGCACAAGCGAGTCTCCTGGGGGGAATCCAGATTCGAAGCGCCGCCGTGTCCGGGGAATAACCCTCTGTCTCTTCAGAGCCAGCGGAACCCTTTCACGAAGCAGGGAACGAGAATTCTGGCCCTGTTTCGCAGGGGGCTTTTGCCCCTGTCTCCACTGAGGAATGCAAATTTCCGGTTGTCAAGGGACCTGCTTCTCGATATAATGGCGGGCTTTTGATGGTTCCTCGGAGGTTAGCTGTATGGCCAGAGTTTGTGATATCTGCGGCAAGAAACCCGTGTCCGGGCATCGGGTCAGTCATGCCCACAATCTGACGAATCGACGGTGGTTGCCAAATCTGCACCGGGTCCACGCTGTTGTTAACGGGGCCCGTACCACGGTCCGGGCCTGCACCCGATGTATCCGCTCCAACCGTGTAGTCAAAGCAGCCTGATTACATCCCGATTCTCCTGCCTCGTTTGAATCGGCTGCGACCCCGTCATTCTGAGAGTCAGCCTTGTCCCCCCTCAGTCAAGCAGGCGGGGATTCAATACCCGTTCAAGTCTTCATCCCACCCGGACGAGCGCCTGTCACAGCTTCCCACCACACTGAAATCCAGGGTGCACCTCCCTGTCAGGCCAACGCAATGACATCAATCTCCACGCGCGCATCCTTGGGAAGGCGGGCCACTCCAACGGTTGAGCGAGCCGGTCGATTCTCCCTGAAAAACTTCCCGTAGACTTCATTCATCTTGGGAAACTCACCGATATCTGCCAGGAAAACGGTTGTCTTGATGACCTTATCCAGGCCGCTTCCCGCCGCTGCGAGGACCCCTTCCAGGTTTCGCAACACCCGTTCGGTCTGGGTGGAGATGTCCCCCTCGATCATCTGCTGCGTTTGGGGATCCAATGGAATTTGTCCGGAGGCGAAAACCATCCCGTTCACTTTTATGGCCTGGGAATAGGGGCCGATCGCCTGAGGAGCGTTCTTTGTTTGGATAACTTCTTTCATGCCCTGTCACTCCTTTGAAGGAAAATAGAATCCCTGAGAGGAAACCGCTTCAGCGTGCGGGATCATCCGGAGGGCCGGTCGGAGGCGGCAAAACCGGGTTTCAGGATCCGTTCCACCTCAAAAACATTGTCAATCTTCTTCAGCGATCCAATCAGTTTCTCGAGATGGCGCTTGTCACTGATATCCAGGGTCACATCGATGGTGGCGTTCTGATCCGGATAGGTCCGGGCCTCGATGTTCCGAATATTGGATCTCGTATCGGAAATGACGGAAGTGACTTCAGCCAGCAGGCCCTGTCGGTCTTCCCCGTGGATGGCCAGCCGGACGGTGTACGCTTCCTCGGCCGTCCCCCGCCACTCCACATCGATCTTCCGTTCCGCATCGTAGATCAGGTTCTGGACGTTCGGACAATTCTTGGCATGGACCGCAATTCCCTTCCCTCGCGTGATATATCCGACGATCTCTTCGCCGCGGATCGGATTGCAGCATCTCGCGCGATAGACCAGCAGGCCATCCACCCCCTTCACCTCAATTGAATCGGAGCTGGAAATCCCGAATACCTTCTTGACCACGGAAGTGAGCTTGGAGTCTTTGACCGCGGTCTGTTCGTCAAAGGCACGGTTCGGGAGCAATTTCGCAAGCAGGTTCCGAGCCGAGATCTTTCCGAACCCCATCCCCGAATAAAGGTCATCCACGGAGTGACATCCGTATTCCGCGGCAATGGGACCGATGTCGATTTCATCAATCGTCTTCTTGAGGTTCACGCTGAAATTGCGGGCCTCTTTTTCGAGAAGGCGCTTGCCGACGTCGATGGCCCGCTCGCGCTGCTGAACATTCAGCCAGTGGCGGATTTTGTTGCGCGCTTTGGAGGTCTTGACCCAGGAAAGCCAGTCCCGGCTCGGCATGTGTCCCGACTGAGTGAGGATTTCCACGATGTCTCCGTTGCGCAGCTTGTACCGCAACGGCACGATCCGCCCATTGACCTTCGACTGGACGCACTGGTTTCCCACGTCGGTGTGGATCGCATAGGCGAAGTCGATGGGCGTGGCCTCGCGCGGGAGAATGACGACCTTCCCTTTGGGGGTGAAGGTGTACACCTCCTCCGGGTAGAGATCGATTTTAAGGGTGGAGAGGAACTCGCCCGGATCCCGCATATCCTGCTGCCATTCCACCAGTTGACGCAGCCAGTTGATGCGCGAATCCTCGTCTTGATCTACCGTGCGCCCCTCTTTGTATTTCCAGTGGGCCGCAATTCCCATCTCCGCGATGCGATGCATCTCCTGCGTTCGAATCTGGACTTCGAAGGCCTGCCCGGTCGAACTGATGACCGAGGTGTGCAACGACTGATACAGGTTGGGCCGGGGCATGGCAATATAATCCTTGATCCGTCCCGGCACCGGCCGCCACGCGTTGTGAATGATACCGAGGGCGGCGTAACAGTTGCGAACGGAGTCGGTGATAATCCGGACCGCCAGCAGATCGTAAACCTGATCCAACGTGATGCGTTGCCGCTTCATTTTTTGGTAGATACTGAAGATGCGTTTGATGCGGCCTTGCAGCTGAACGGGAATGTCACTCTCCTTCATCTTCCCTGCCACCATCGATTGCACTTCCGCCAGAAACGCCTCATTCACCTTCCGTTTCTTCTCCACCTGATCTTTCAAATCCCCGTATATGCTGGGTTCGAGAAAGCAGAACGACAGGTCCTCCAACTCGCCGCGCATCTTCCCCATGCCCAGGCGATGGGCGATAGGACCATAGATTTCCATCGTTTCCCGTGCGATACGCTCTTGTTTTTCCTGTGGAAGATGCTGCAAAGTGCGCATGTTGTGCAGACGGTCGGCGAGCTTGACCAGGATGACGCGGATGTCATCGACGATCGCGAGCATCATCTTCCGAAAATTCTCCGCCTGCCGTTCCTCGGCCGAGGTGAATTGGATCTTGCTCATCTTCGTGACCCCATCCACGATGTGAGCCACCTCGGGGCCAAACTTCTCCTCGACGACCTTAAGAGGGGTCCCTGTATCCTCGACGATGTCGTGAAGCAGCCCGACACAAACGCTCTTGGGGTCCAGTTTCATCTCCGCAAGGATGGCGGCCACCGCCAGGGGGTGGGAAAGATAGGGGTCTCCTGAGGACCGCTTCTGGCCCTGATGCTGCGCGGCGGCAAACTCATAGGCCTTTTGAAGCAGGGAAAGGTCGTCGCCGGGACGATACTCCCGAACCTTGCCCAGAATGTCGTCGAAGGATGTCATCTGTGAATTATACGCAGTTTATCGAAGAAATTCCAAAATGCAAATACTTGGACCAAAATCCAATCGTCAAAATCCAAATTTCAAACAAAACCCTAATTCCAAAAGCCAAAGACACAGAGAAGAGCGGATAAACGCACTAGTTGGACTGCAACAACGTTTGGTTTCCTTCAATCACACTTCGATGGCGCGAAGGCAAGTGCTCCATAACCCGGAGGATCTGGTTCTCGGCCTCCGTCTGAAATCATGTTCCTGCTTGGAAATTGTCCGATAAAAAAAGCCCCGGTCCACTGCTCATGCTGTGGACCAGGGCTCTCTTAAGTGCCGGGGTGTCTGATTACTGTGCGGGTTGTGCGGGTGCTGTCTGCTGTTCTTTCTTGAACTTGATGTCCTTGGCTTTCTGAAACCATTTGTCGGCTTCATTCAAATCCGTTTCGCGTGCCGTCGCATCCGATTCCATGTCTGCTTTCTGCCGGTAGAGCAAGTTCAAATAGGCCATCGCGTCGTCGTATTCCGGATTGATTTCCACGGCCTTTCTCAGTGCGGCGAGCCCATCATCCACCGCCGCTCCAAATTGCTCCCGGAAGGGATCGCGCTCCTTCGGGGGCAAGGGTTCTTTCGCAGGCAGGTTATTCAGCCGATTAACGCGGGCCTCCAGGTTTGCCTTATAAGTTAAGGTCCAGTCGACCACCCCGATTGAGTAGTAGGGTTCGGCATTGCCGGGCTCGATTTCAGTCCGCTTCTTGTACCACTTCTTGGCCTCGTCAAACTTCCCCATATTGAAATAGATTGAGGCGATTCCGGCGATACTGCTGCCGTTCTGGGGGTCAGAGTTCAGCACCTCCTGAAAGGCTTTGATGGCCTCTTCGCCCGTCCGTTTATTCTCTTCCGACTCCACCCCGGGGACATACTGCGTGGCATAGGCCGTGGCGAGATAAAGCTTTGCGTTGGTCAAAGAGGGATCCAGCGCGACCGCCTCCTTGAAAAAATCGACCGCCGCCTGGTATCTCTGATCACGATAAGCCCGGACACCCTTGTTCAGTCGATCGCGGGCCTTGAGCCGACTGCAGGCCATGGACCCGAACATGAGGGCAATAATTCCCAATAAGATTGCAGTTTTCTTCCAATTCCGAGAATTCATCCGACTGCCTCCGGTGTATGAATGGTTAGCCTTCAAAGAGGGCCGCATGGGCATTGATTTCGCCCTTCTGAACAGGAAGGTACAGGAGATTGGGAAGCACAAAAAATTGCACCTTCTTCCCTTTCTGCTACTGCCCCATCTGGATCTTCTCAGTGATCAACCCGATTTTGTCGACGCCCGCCCCCTTGGCGATATCAATGATGCGGATGATCTTGTCGAACAAGGTTGCGTCGTCGCCTTTGACAAACATGACGCGCTCACTGCGGGTCTTGAAAATATCATCCAGCCGGGGACCCAGCGTATCCCAGGTCGTGGGCTCCTGATTGATTTTCAGCAACCCATCCTTGTCGATGACCACAATAATAGTCCGGATGTCCTTGGGATCCGCCGCGGGCTGGTCCTTCTTCGGCGGCTGGGGCACTAGCGCGTCTAACCCTTTCGAGATGATCGGCGTGATCACGAGAAAGATGATGATCAGGACCAGCAGAATGTCGATCATCGGCGTCATGTTGATATCCGACTTCGGGCCGTGGCCCGTTCCAACTCCCATTGCCATGGCGTTTCCTCCAGCAAAAATAAGTTCTGGTGGGCACCAAAGTCAGTGCATCTACTTGAACTGATCCCACTGACTGCCGGATGAGCCCTTTAACCTCTCCGGCATGCCCCCCTCATCAGCTCAGTCTATCGGGAGGCCCTTAATTCAACCTTGAGCGCTCACCTCATTGATTATTACGGTCTCAAAGCTGTCCCTGACTGCTTTAGGATAACCTGAAAGAGGGACCGCGCCGTAACAGCAAAAAAACGATCATCCTGCCCTTCACTGACCTCCGGAAGGTGGTTTACTCTTTCTCTCTTCTTCCTTCTCCGTTATCAATCCCAGCGAATCGACACCCGCCGCACGCACTTCATCGACGACGGCAGCCACATCTCCATACTTTGCGCGGCGGTCGCTCTTCACATAAACGGTCTTGTCGCCCGCTTTTCGCTCGAGCAGGTCTTTGACTTTCTGCGTGATGGCATCTTTCTTGACCTCATCCGAGCCCAGGAAATAACGCCCGTCGCGCTGGACCGCGATGAGAATGGCGTCGTCCTTGTCGCCCTCCTTCATTTCGCGGGGATTCTTGGCCTTTGCTAAATCGACCGACACGCCGTGTTGCAACATGGGCGTCACCACCATGAAGATGATCAGCAGCACGAGCATGATGTCAACCATCGGGGTGACGTTGATATCGCTCTTGACCGAGCTCTCCCTTGTTTCTGCACCACCCAGGAAAGGCATAGTTAACCTCCTCAAAAAGATGTCAATTCAAAGCCTATGCTGCATCATCTTCCGAGAGGCCTAATGCTTCCCGCCGCGACGCTTCAGGAAAAAGTCAACGAGTTCGGA
The DNA here is from genome assembly GCA_020073085.1 of Terriglobia bacterium. Lineage (NCBI taxonomy): Bacteria > Pseudomonadati > Acidobacteriota > Terriglobia > Terriglobia bacterium. The sequence goes on from JAIQFV010000007.1 coordinate 166,086, forward strand.
TGAGGAATTGTCCATCTCAACCGCGAAGGCTTCCACCTTGCCAGTGAAGTAATTGAAGGCCATTACGGCCGGAATCGCAACCAGCAGACCGAATGCGGTGGTCACGAGGGCTTCGGAAATTCCTCCGGCGACTGCCGACAGACCCGTTGCCTTTTCCGTCGAAATCCCCTTGAAGGCGTTGATGATGCCGACGACCGTTCCGAACAAGCCGACGAAGGGAGAGACCGAACCGATGGTCGCCAGGCCGGACAGTCCACGCTTCAACTCCGCATTCACAATGGCGGCCGAGCGCTGGAGGGCCCGCTTTGACGCATCAATTTCCTCTCCCGGGATTTCTGTACTGGCCTGATGGGCCTCGAATTCCTGCAACCCGGTAATGAGCACCTTGGCCAGGTGGCTCTTCTTGTTCTGCTCGCAGACACTGATCGCCTCTTCGATTTTGCCTTCCTTCAGACAGCCTGCCACGGCCGGCGCAAAATCACGCGACTGCTTGCGCGCCGAGGAATACGTAAACCAGCGGTCAATCATTACCCCAATCGACCATGCCGACATGATAAAGAGGATCACAACGACGGCCTTTGCGGGAACCCCCATCTGCTTCCACATACTGACCAGATCAAAGCCTACCTCACCCTGCATGAGCAGGAGCGCTAACAGATTAAGTTTGGAAAAGACGAAAAGCATAAATTAACCTTCCTCCTAAAGATGTTGAGAACGATTGGTTGTTGGCGCCGGCTCCGCGCATTGCCCTAGTATGGGTCCCGATGCGCCGGGCCGGCAACGATTTCTTTTTCTAACCACCGGTCAGGGAGAAATTCACAGTAATCGTCGTGATGACCTCGACCGGCTCTCCATTCAACAGGGTGGGTCGGTACCGCCACTGTTTGACGGCATCCAAGGCCGACTGAACCAGCAAGGGGTGTCCCTGGATCACAGTCAAATTCTCGACCGTCCCCTGCTTGGAGATGACGGCTTCCAAGACCACTGATCCCTGGATGCGGGCCGATTTCGCCAGCGGGGGATAAGCCGGCCTCGGCGAAGAAATCAAATTCGCCTGCTGGACATTTCCACCTACCCGAATCCGCTGCACCGGCTTGGGAGCCTCGATCCTGGGAGGCGGCGGGGGAGGGGCTGCGGCGCTCTTGGAGATCAATCCTCCGATCACGCCTCCAACCGAACCGCCAACCATACCTCCTTCAACACCCCCGACTACACCGCCCGTGGACGGCGGGGGCGGGGCATCTTCCATGATTTTTGCAATTTCTTTTGGAATTTCTTTTGGCGTCTGAAGCTGTCCCTCAACAATCTGGGAAACGACCTTCTGCACCTTCACCATCGTGGCAGCCGGTGGTGGCGGTGGCGGTGGTGGCGGCGGTGGGGCCGTCAACAGGAAGGTCAGCAGTTGTTGTTTAGGGAGCGCTTCGGTGTAAATCAGTGGGATCAGGATCAAGATCGCAATCACCACTGTGTGGATAACCATCGACAGGACAACCGTAACAGGTTTTTTCGTCGCCTCAGCGGTCCCTCCCGATTCGACGAGATGCTCAAACATGCGCTCTCCCTCCCTTCAAATCAAAAAATACACGCAAAAAAATGTGTCAATCCAAAAAAGTTCAAAAACAGCGCCCGCCTCGGGCCTGACGACGGGAGATGCATCGAACGGCGAAACCTATGATTACACGCGTACCGAGTCTCTTCTAAACCTTGGAAAACAAATCGTATGGGTATACTTCGAGGAAACCTGGCTTCGCGAATGAATAAGATGCTGGAACTACGCCCTCAGATTTCAAATCGTATGCCTTTCAATTTGGCTTGTCAATCGTGTTCTCCACCGGTCGGGCAGCCACTCCGACCTGATCCTTTTCGCCCCCTCCGGCCCTCTCGGCTCCTCCCGAAGGGAGATGCCTATGGGGCGCTCATTCCCGAATCACCGGGCCGCCGCGGCCGCCTTGACGGCTTGCTTCCTGCCCGCACGATACTCCACCCACCCCAAGACAATAGGGGCCGCAATGGCGATGGAGGAGTATGTCCCAATCAAGATGCCCACCACGAGGCAGAATGCAAAACCGTGAATCACTTCCCCTCCAAACAGGAACAACGACATCACCGTCAGGAAGGTCAGCCCGGAGGTCAGAATCGTCCGGCTCAGCGTCTGATTAATCGACAGATTGACAATCCGCGCCAGCGGCTCGCGCCTCATGAGTTTCACGTTTTCACGGATCCGGTCAAAAACCACGATGGTGTCGTTCATGGAATAGCCAATCAGGGTCAAGAACCCCGCGATCACCGTCAGGGTAATTTCCTTGTTAAACAGGGAAAAGAACCCGATGGTGATGATGACATCATGAAATGTTGCAATGACTGCGGCCACCCCATAAATGGTTTCAAACCGGAATGCAATATAGATCAGCATTCCTGCCAAGGCGTACAAGGAAGCCTGTAATGCTTGCCGTCGCAGGTCCTTGCCTACCTTGGGACCCACCACCTCCGAGTTCTTGATGGCGTAGTCAGAAAGGTAGAAGCTGTTGCTGAGGACCCCGGCCAGTTCCCTGGTGATGCCGGCTCCTGCCACCAGCTCATCCACCGAAGCAATCAACCCGCCATGCAAATCCCGGTACTTGACGATCCGATCAGCCGCATCCTTATAAAAATCTTGCGCCTGGGTCTGTCCCTTGGAAGGCGCCAGCTTCAGCGGATCCAGGGCGATCATCCGGTCGGCGAAGGTGGCCGGTCCCACATTGTTCAAATCCAGCTTACCTTCTCCCGCGGCAGTACTCGGGTAAACCACTTTCAAAGTCGCCAGTATGTCCTGCCTGCCGGTATCGAGATCCTGTTGAGACTCACCCGAGAGGTCGAGTCCAATCATTACCTCATGGTTTGATTGCAAGCCGAACTGCTGTATCGAATTCTCTCCCGACACCCGCCTTTTCAATTCAGCACGGATACGTTCGATGGGCGGCTTATCCTTGAATTTGACATAGACATTTGTTCCGCCCCGAAAATCGATGCCGTACCGGGGGCCGCCCTTCGCGATGAGGGAAATGATCCCGGCCACACTCAAGACCAACGAGAGACCGATCAAGACCCACTTGTACTTGAGAAAATCAAAATTTGGATTATGAAAAAATTCCATCGAGCCTGAGACTCCTTCGCCGGTCGAGCTTCCAAACTTCGATCATCTCACTGAATATAGACACCGATCGAAATCTGGAAGTTCCAAAATTTTCAAAGATTAAGAATCTAAATACTCAAAGTGGCACTGCGCGGCTGGTTACTGACATGCCAGTCAAAAATCAATCGGGACACATAAACTGCCGTAAAAACGTTTGCGGCCAGACCAACGGTAAGGGTCACGGCGAATCCCTTGACCGGGCCGGTCCCGAACAGAAACAGGAAAAGAGCAGAAACAATGGTAGTTACATGGGTATCGATGATCGTCCGAAATGCGTTGGAAAAGCCGCGATCGATGGCGGAAACCACGTTCTTTCCCAAGCGGAGCTCCTCACGGATCCGTTCAAAAACAAGAACATTCGAGTCCACCGCCATACCGATGGTCAAAATAACTCCTGCGATCCCGGGCAGGGTCAGGGTCGCCCCAAAATAAGCCAGGGCGGCAAGAAGGATAATCAGATTGAAGAGCAAAGCTGTCACCGCGTTCACACCAGATAACTTGTAATAAATCACCATGAAGACCACCACCATGGCAAGCCCCACGATCGAGGCCAGGATACCCTCGCGGATAGAATCGTTGCCGAGTGATGGTCCAACTGTGACTTTTTGCAGGTACTTGAGGCTTGCCGGCAGAGCTCCGGAACGAAGCACCAAGGCCAACTCCTCAGCCTGGACCTGGCTGAAGTTGCCGGTAATCTGACCCGAATCGCTAATCTGGCTTTGAATCTCAGGAGCGGATTGAATCTTGTGGTCAAGAACAATGGCAAGCTGTTTGTGGAGGTTTTGCTGGGTGACTTGAGAGAATCGAACCGCCCCGGCATTGTTGAGGGTGAATCCCACTGCGGGCCGGCCATTTTCGTCCAGTTGGGGTCGGGCTCCCTTCAAATCGCGGCCCGTGATCGAGGCCACGCGGTCGACGAAGTACCATTGTTCTGTGGAAGGCTGGCCGGGTGCAGATTTCTCCACTGATTTCAAGAGTTCCAAATCGGGGGGGACCGTGTTTCCGTGACCCGCCAAAGCGGCTTGTTGAGTCGGGAAGGGACCATCCTTGACGATTTTCAATTCCAGGATCGCGGGTTGGCCGATCACGCGGTCGACCTTTTCGGGATCATCCATCCCAGGCAGTTGTACCAGAACTTCATATGAACCTGCAGACCGTTCTTGAATGACGGGTTCGGTGACTCCCAAGGCATCGATCCGGTTGCGAAGCGTCTGGACCGTCTGCTTTACGGCTTCCGTGCGCAACTCGGATTCCACCGACGGCTTCATCCCCAGGGTAAAGCCACTGACATCGCCCGCCAATGAAGAGAGGTCCCACGAGCCGGTAAACTTGTCGTTGAACATCTCCCGGAAATCGGCGGCACGCGAAGAATCAATCCCCCGGACCTCGACGTGGTCCAGATCGCGCTTTCGCAGGTCGGCCGAGGTGATTTGCCGGTTCAACAGTTCCGTCCGAATCAATTCAATGGTCTGATCCGTCTCAGCATTGATCGCATCATCCGTCATGACCTGGATGATGAGATAAGTGCCCCCTTTCAGATCCAGGCCGAGCTGAATGCGCTCGGAGAAATTCTGCTTAATCGCGCTCCATGACCCCGGGACGTGGGGATACCCAATAAAGCCATAGAGGCAGCCGATAATGATCAAGCCGTAAATAAGGGCTTTCCATTTCAAATTCTTGTCCATGGGGCAATTCTACCTTCCCTTAACAATCTCTCGAAGTTCAACCTCTGACTTGCTTTGTCCTTCTGTAAACACAACTCCGCCGTTTTTGACTTCGGCTGTCTTGCGAGTCGGAGGGGGTCACTCGTGAAGTCTGCCACCCGGTGCTGTGGACCTTCCACTGTCCCACTACGACTCTTTGGCATCCTCGGGAGATTGCATGCCCACGACCGCACTCTTGAGCATGCGCACTTTGACCTGATCGGCCACGCGAAGCGACACCGTGCTATCGTCCAGGCTCACAATGGTCCCGAGCATTCCGCCCGAAGTGACCACCTTATCGCCCGACTTGAGGTTTGTGAGCATTTCGCGGGTTTTCTTTTGTCGTCGCTGCGCGGGAAGGATGAGGAGGAAATAGAAAATAAAGCCAATTGCGATCAGTGGAAGAAAACCGACTAGCGTAGAACTGCCCCCTGACGCCTGGGCCAGTAAATTCAAGGTCGCACTACTCAATGGGCATTCCTCAAATCAGATGGGTGTTGGGATTTCAAACAGGACTGTTTCGGGTCGTGTGCGGGCAATGCGCTTCGCAGCCAATCCCTGGGCGGAACCTGTCGTCTCCCCCGAAACGGAAACAGCGGAACCTCAATCCGATGTTCCTGATTGTCTCCACTCCGACAGGAATTTCATCGCAAACTCTGCGAAGCGAGAAGACGCAATAGATTGCCTGATTCGCTCCATAGTGTCAAGATAAAAGTAGAGGTTATGGTAGGTGTTGAGGACCGCGGAGAGCACTTCATTTTGATGAAACAGGTGGCGCAAATAGGCCCGAGAATATCTTTTGCAGACGAAGCACTCACACCGGTCATCGATCGGCTTTTCGCTCTCTTTATGAACCTCATTCTTGATGACAATATGCCCGTCGTGGGTGAACAGCCATCCGTTCCGGGCATTCCGCGTGGGAAGGACACAATCGAACATATCAATGCCACGGCGGACGCCCTCGACCAAGTCGGCCGGAGTCCCCACCCCCATCAGGTACCGGGGGCGGTCCGACGGCAGCAGCGGAGCAGTGGCCTCGACCATTTCAAACATCTTCTCTTTTGATTCTCCGACGCTGAGCCCCCCGAGGGCGTATCCGGGGAATTCCATTGCGAGCAAGTGGTCCACGCAATCCTTGCGCAAATCGGCATAAACGCTGCCTTGCACAATGCCGAACAGCGCCTGGTCTGCCCTCTCATCCGACCGCTGACGCTGCTCGAGGTAATTCTTGCATCGTTCCGCCCAACGCACCGTCATCAACATCGACTGGTTAGCATGTTCGTGAGAGCAGGGAAAGGGGGTGCAGTCATCAAAACACATGATGATGTCGGCGCCGAGGTTCATCTGGACTTCCACGGAACGCTCCGGCGAAAAGAAATGCGAAGAGCCGTCATAATGGGACCGGAAACGAACTCCCTCTTCCGTGATTTCACGCAAGTCGCTCATGGAAAAAACCTGGAATCCCCCGCTGTCGGTCAGCAGGGCTCGCGGCCAGGAAATGAACCGGTGGAGGCCTCCTAACTGGCGGATGAGCTCGTCGCCGGGCCGCAGATACAGATGGTAGGTGTTGGCCAGAATGACCCGGACATCCAGGTCCTCGAGCTGTTCCTGCGTGAGCGACTTCACGGTCCCCGCCGTACCCACCGGCATGAACACGGGCGTCTCGATCTCCCCGTGAGGCGTGACAAGTCTCCCCAGGCGCGAGGCCCCGTCGGTATGAAGAATCTGAAACTGGAGGGGTGAAGTCATGGGAGCGAGGATACTTGAGCCAAATCAAAGAAGGGCCACCCATCCGGGCGCCCGGCGTTCCAGAAAAAAGCGCCCCGACTCGCCGTCGCGAATCCAGAGCGCTCCCTCGGAATACAATTGTACACGAGCCGAGATAGTTCTATTTCCTTATCGCCGCCCATCCAACCACACACGCGATCACGATAAGCCAGAGAATGATGATGGTCGTGAGCGACTTCTTAAAGGTCAGGTTCTTCGAGACCCCCGCGACACCCATCGCCAGCACAACAAGGGACCAGATGGTAAAAATATCGATCGATTTCCCGAAGGCGTACAACGCCTTGTTGCTCGGATCGAATAAGATCGATAAATTGGACTGGACGACATCGGCCGGGTTGCCAAACTCGGTGGGCTGTTTGACAAACAAAATGGGAATCGCGATGATCGACTTCAGCAGACTCGGCATGGAGGCATAGGCGTTCGCCGCAAATATCTTCTTAAACGTCGTCTCCGCCCCCATGATAAAACTGAATACAGCGAAAAGAACCCCCGAAACCACTACCAGAGCGAGGGGAACGACCACCAGGACCGAGACGTAACTGATGATAACACTGAACTTTAGTCCAGACTGCAGGGCTTCATCAGACGGCACCGGACGTCCCGATTTTTCAATCTGAGCCCGGATCAACTCAAGCATGTCCGCGTGGGATAGAAAGACATACGTGACGGCCAAGGCCACAAACACAATCAAAATCGCGGGCACAAGCCAGTCCGGCTTGCGGTTGATGTCTTCAAAAGTGGCCTTCGGCGAGACGAACACCCCGATGATTCGCTCCAGGGGGCTCTTGGTTGGTTCCACTGAAACAGGTGATGTGCTGCCCGGCATTTCCTGACTCATAGAACTCTCCTTTTGAGAATTGTGATTCACGGAACTCTTCACTTAATTGCAAGTTGGGTGGCATCTTTGAATTTAAAGCAGGCCGACCAGTGGCTTGTCGAAATGGTTTCCCGGGGAGGCTCTGCCGCCGCACAGGCTGCATCGGCAATCGGGCAACGCGGATGAAATCGACAACCACTGGGAACTCTGACCGCGGAAGGTATCTCTCCCCGTAATACGAGCCGGCTCGATTTTGGTTTCGGGTCGGGTTCCGGGACGGCCGAGAGCAGGGCCCGTGTGTAAGGATGGGCGCTGCGGGTAAAGACCTCCTCGGTGGTTCCTTCTTCGACGATCTTCCCGAGATACATGACGGCGATCCGGTCACACAGGTGCGCCACCACCGGCAGGCTGTGAGAGATGAAGAGAAAGGTGAGTTGAAACTGGTCTCTCAAATCAGCCAGCAGATTGATGATTTGTGCCTGGACCGAGACATCCAGAGAGGAGACCGGCTCGTCGGCGACAACAAACTTCGGCTTGAGCGCAATGGCGCGCGCAATGGCAATGCGCTGCCGCTGCCCCCCGCTGAATTCGTGCGGAAAACGATCCAGCACCTCCGGCTCAAATCCCACCGTCTCGAGCAACGACCTCAAGCGCCCTTCGATTTCCGTCTTCTTGCAGATACGATGGACAATGAAAGGCTCGGCCAGCGTGGTCCGAATGCGCAGGCGCGGATTGAGTGAGGAGTAAGGGTCCTGAAAGACAATCTGCATGGACCGGCGTTTTCGGCGGAGGCTCTCGCGATCGAGATGGAACAGATTCTCTTGATCGAAAATGACCTCCCCCGAGGTGGGCTCAATCAAACGCAACACAAGCCGACCCGTGGTCGATTTCCCGCATCCCGACTCCCCCACCAGCCCCAAAACTCCTCCGCTCCGGATGAAGAAGTCGATGTCGTCGACCGCATGGACAAATTCCTTCCCCCTTCCGAAGAGCAGGCGATTGTCCGCAGGAAAGTATTTCTTTAGATGATTGACCTGGAGCAAGACGTTATTTTCTGCCATCGAGTTAGTCGTCGTGAATCATTCCGTTTGTTGCACTTCTGACAATCTGTTTTTGACTCACGCTGAGTCGCGAAGAAGCCAGAGGGTCAGCTCCGGCTCATCCTGGCCCCTGACACCCGACACCTGGCACCGGATCTCCTCGCTGCCCACTGCCCACCGCCCACTGCCCACTCTTCTACCGGCACAAGACACACCGCGCCCGATGTCCTTGTCCAACCGGATAGAGGGGGGGATCAAGCTCCTTACATTCCTCCAATCGAACCGAGCATCGGGGCTCGAATTTGCAGCCCCGGGGCAGTGCCAGCAGATTCGGAACGGTCCCGGGAATAGCATCCAATTTCCGTGTCGGCAGCGTGCCCGGCCGGATCGTGGGGAGCGAGCGCAACAGCCCCTGCGTGTAAGGGTGACGCGGATTCGAGAAAATCTCCGACACGGGGGCCTGTTCCACAATCTTCCCTGCATACATCACGGCCACATCATCCGCCACCGCGGCGATGACTCCCAAATCATGCGAGATGAAGAGCATTGAAAGGGCGAACCGCTCGCGCATGGATCGAAGCAATTCCAGGATCTGCGCCTGGACCGTGACGTCCAGCGCCGTGGTGGGTTCGTCGGCGATCAACAGTTGAGGATGGCACACCAGGGCCATCGCGATCATGACGCGCTGGCGCAACCCTCCGGAAAGCTGGTGCGGATACTCCCGGGCGCGACGAGCAGCATCGGGAATAGAAACGGCTTCCATGGCTCCGATGGCCTGGTCCCAAGCCTCACGGCGCCGCACCCTCGCATGGGCCCGTACAGTTTCTGCGATCTGCTCGCCCACCGTGAAGACCGGATCCAAGGCCGTCGAGGGCTCCTGAAACACCATAGCAATTTCAGCACCCCGGACCTTGCGCATCGCTCGCTCCGGGATCGAGAGCAACTCCACGGCCCGTGATGGCGCGCCTTCTGTGGATTCGGCGGCGTCGGAATCTCCCCCCAGCTTTCTGGAATGAAATAGAATCTTTCCACCCTCGATGCGCGCCGGCGGCTGCAACAATCGCAGAATGGATAGAGCCGTTACCGTCTTGCCGCATCCCGATTCTCCCACCAGTCCGAGCGTCCGTTGGGCGGCGATTGTAAAGGACACGTCATCCACCGCCCGCACCGTTCCCTCCGGGGTGTCAAACACCGAGCGCAGATTTTCCACGGCAAGCAGATCGGAATTCATTCAATAATTGGAAGTATCCTGTCACCCCTTCGAGCGCAGGAGGCACGCGTTATCTTATCGCGAATTGGAAGCCCTGCAAGGGAAATCTCGCCAGCAATTGAATCCGGGATAGCTTATCAACCGAGTCTGTGCCGACAAGCGCAGGAAAGGATCCATCATTAGGAGGCCAGGAATACAGGAAGGTGAAAACCTTAAATCAGAACAGAATTTGAGATCCCGCAGGGAAAGGAACTCTGTCGGCGTCCATTTTCATGGTTTCCTGGCTTCCTAATAAATTCTGGTCTTGGTTCCGGCTTGTCTGGAGAATGGTAATCTCTTCTGCATTTCCCGTAGTTTTTCTGTCTTCATGAGTGAATCTTTGGTAGAATCACCCTTCACTCAGGAAAGAAAAAGAGGAAATGGCAACAATAACAACGCAAGAAAAGAAAATCGTGCCCGCAGGAAATCCGTTTGTCGAGCAAAACACGGAGTTTGGGGCCGGGGTGGTCACCACTTCGTTTGACAAGGTGGTCAATTGGGCGCGCAAGTCCTCCATTTGGCCGATGACTTTCGGCCTGGCCTGTTGTGCAATCGAAATGATGGCGATGGGCGCATCCCGTTATGACATTGCACGATTTGGCGCCGAGGTCTTTCGCGGCTCACCACGACAATCGGACCTGATGATCGTGGCCGGCCGGGTCTCAAAGAAAATGGCACCGATCGTGCGCCAGCTGTATGATCAAATGCCGGAGCCCAAGTGGGTCATCTCCATGGGAGTGTGCGCCACAGCGGGCGGCATCTTCAACAATTACGCCATCGTGCAGGGAGTCAACCAGGTAGTGCCAGTGGATGTGTATATCCCCGGCTGTCCTCCACGACCTGAACAGCTTATTTATGGCATCATGAAGTTGCAGGAAAAGATCGATCGCCAGCGAGGAAGCTTCAAAGGGGTTCTTCCTTTTGGGCAGTGAGCCCCTCAGTTGATTGCTCAGGCCGTAGGCGCCGCGGCGACTCCTCGTTTATGGCTGCTCTCCCTTGTCCGATCTTAAGTAGAATCCCTCCTTCCGATCGATTCCCATCTGTTATAATCCGTTCGCGTTCTCACTACCATTTCCAGTTCTGACCAGAAAACCCAGGAGGGATTTCTATGCTGTCACCCGGAGAGAAGGCACCTGACTTCACTGTGAAGACCCATGAGGGAAAAGAAGTTTCGTTGAGCCAGTTTGGGGGGAGCAAAGTGGTCCTGTGGTTCTACCCCAAGGCGGACACCCCCGGTTGAACCAACGAAGGCAAAGGATTCCGTGACCGAATCCGAGAGTACGAAGCAAAAAACGTGAAGATCCTTGGCATCAGCTTTGATACGGTCGAAGAGAACGCTGCATTTGCCAGGAAGTTTCAGTTTCCGTTCCCCCTCTTGTGTGACACTGACCGCAAGATCGGCCTGGCGTATGGAGCTTGCGAATCGCCCCAGGATGTATACGCCAAGCGGATTAGTTACGTGATCGGCGAAGATGGGAAAATTCTTCTGGCCTATCCGAAGGTCGATGCCGCGCGCCATCCCCAGGAAGTGCTGGAGAAGGTCTAGTAGAATACCTTTTCGAGGAACAAACCGAACGGGGGCGCTGTCCATTCGGCCGGCTTTGGAGAGGGTTTGTAGAAGAAAGAACTGAATTCATCCCGGGTGCAATTCCCTGCCCCCAATTCCACCATGCTTCCGACCAGGCGCCGGACCATTTTCCACAGAAATCGATCGGCACGGATGTGAAAGGTCAATAGCCGGGCGTAACAGGGCCGCGTAATGCGGATTTCCCGCCATTCACACTCTTCCACAATACATTGGAAGGAACGTTCTTCCTCCTCATCCGGATCACAAAAAGAGCGGAAACTGTGTCTCCCGACGACAAGTCTTGCGGCCTCCTGGAGGAGGGGGAGTTTGATCTCGCGCCTCGGGCACCAGACGTGACGCCGCAGGAAGGGCGAGTAAGTTTCAACGATCTGATAGCGGTAGCTGCGGGAGTGCGCATCATGGCGGGCATGAAAATTCAGAGGAACGAAAGCGGCCTGAGAGACCGTCAGGTCAGCAGAGAGTCCGTTGTTCAGCTCCCGCATGATCTTCTCCGCTGACCACAGGCGCGGATCTTCCGCGTGATCCCCTGCATGAAAGGGGGCTTTCAAAAGCGGGATATCGCGGGAGGCGGTCCTGTCCACCGGAGGATCCCCGTGGATGACCGCATTCACAACCTGCGCCTCGGCGTGAACCCCGCGGTCGGTACGTCCCGCCGCAATGATCCGCGGCTTTTCTTTCAGGACATCAATCATTGCCGACAGCAATTGGCCCTGGACCGTGCGAACGTCCTTCTGGATCTGCCAACCATAGAACCGCGTGCCTTCATAGGCGATCGTGAGCTTCAGGTTTCTCATTGCATGCAAACTTTCCGTTTCACTGGTGCGTCCGCCATAGCGGACCCCCCTGCGGTCCCATCTCCGGCTTCCGACTTCTGGGCTCTGACCTCGTTTTCCAATGCTCTAAATTCGTGATCCCCCGATCAACACCGCCCACGTCGCCCCCCAACCTCCTGCTTCCGGCCTGGCATCCTTAAACGACACGACCAGCGGATGCTTGGAGAGCACCGATCGGACAATCTCGCGCTGCACCCCCATCCCGCGCCCGTGGATGATTCGTACTGTCTGAAAACCCCTTTCGTGAGCCTCACGGAGATATTCTTCAAGGACGACTTTTGTTTCTTTCGACGAAAAGGTATGCAGATCGATGGAATCTTCGATAGGAATGTGGACAGGTTCTCCCGAGGACAAGACCTCATCCTCATGATTTCGGAGTTCTGCATTCCCGCCTCCGGCCTCCGGCTTCTGACTTCCGACCTCCGGCTTCCGACTTCCCCTTTCAGTGGGAGGAGAACTTTGCGGTCCGGGTTTCCTGTCCAAAAGCGCTCCTTAAATCACAATCGCTTCCTGGTACTCACCGAACACGCACCGCATGGCGTCGGAGATCTCCCCCACGGTGGCGTAAGCTTCCACGGCATTGAGGATCGGTGGCAGCAGGTTCTTCAGGGGATCACGGGCAGAGGTCTCGATTTCCCGCAAAGCGCCTTCCACCTTTCTTGCGTCCCGCTCCGCTCTCAAGGTGGCGAGGCTCTTCTTCTGCTGCTCTTCCAGGGCGGGGTCGATCCGGAGGAGGGGAATCGGCTTTTCGTGCTCCGCCACAAAGGCATTGATGCCCACCACCGTCTGGTCCTTCGATTCGATGGCTCGCTGGTACTGGTATGCCGATTCCTGAATTTCCTTCTGGATAAATCCCGATTCAATGGCCCGAAGCATGCCTCCCATCTTCTCGATCCTCGCGATATATTCTTCTGCGCGCCGTTCGATCTCATTGGTCATTGACTCGATGAAATAAGACCCGCCCAGGGGATCGACGACATCGGCGACGCCGCTCTCCTGGGCGATGACCTGCTGGGTGCGCAGGGCCAGCAAAGCGGATTCTTCCGTGGGCAGGGCCAGCGCTTCATCGCGGGAATTGGTATGCAGGGATTGCGTGCCTCCGAGCACGGCGGCCAGCGCCTGCAACGCCACTCGGACCACGTTCACCTCGGGTTGCTGTGCCGTTAGCGTCGCTCCCGACGTCTGAGTGTGGAATCGCAGCATCCAGGATTTTGGCTTGCGAGCCCCAAAGCGGTCGCGCATGATCCTCGCCCACATCCGGCGTGCCGCCCTGAACTTCGCCACCTCCTCCAGAAGATTATTGTGGGCGTTAAAGAAAAAGGAAAGCCGGGGAGCAAACAGGTCCACGTCCAGACCCGCCTCGACCGCCGCTCCCACATAAGTGATCCCGTTCATCAGGGTGAAGGCCACCTCCTGAACCGCCGACGAGCCGGCCTCGCGGATATGGTACCCGCTGATGGAAATCGTGTTCCATTCCGGCAAGTGCCTGGCACAATATTCAAAAATGTTGGCGACCACCCGCAGCGAATGCCGGGGTGGATAGATATAAGTCCCGCGGGCGATATATTCCTTCAGGATATCATTCTGGACCGTGCCGGAAAGTCTTGCGGGCGCCACGCCTTGTTCCTTTGCCACCCCGATGTAGAGCGCCAGCAGGATTGCCGCCGTGGAATTAATGGTCATGGAGGTCGAGACCTTGTCGAGCGGGATGCCATCAAACAAGATCTCCATGTCGCGCAGCGAATCGATCGCCACTCCCACCTTCCCCACCTCGCCGGACGCGAGGGGATGATCCGAATCGAGCCCGATCTGAGTGGGAAGATCGAAAGCCACCGACAGGCCCATCTGACCCTGCGAAAGGAGAAACTTATACCGCCGGTTGGATTCAGCGGCCGAGCCGAATCCGGCGTACTGGCGCATGGTCCAGAATCGCCCCCGGTAAAGGTTGGGTTGGATGCCACGGGTGAACGGAAACTCGCCCGGCGGTGCCAGGGATTGCCCGACATCGAATCCTGACACATCGTCCTCGGAATAGAACCGTTTCAGCTCGATGTGGGAAGTGGTCTCAAATTTGGGTTTGCGTTCAGTCATTGCTGGTCCCAGGTCAAAATGAGAAGACGTCAAATCCTTACTCTTCCAAAGTGCCCCCCGGAGCGTCCGGAATGTCCAGCGGCGAAGGGCGGACTACTGTTTCTTCCTCACGGCCCGAGCCCGCAAAAGTGAGCTCACCGCAAAGGTCAGTAAGAGGACGGCAAATCCCGCGGAGGTGTAAAACCGAATCCCGGACGAGGGGATTTCCGGAGTGTAGTCCTTGTATTCTTTCCATGCCGCAATGGCGGCGCTGAACCCCAGCATGAAAAAGAAGAGGCTCATGAACTGATGAAAAATGACCTTGAGCGAGCGGATGAAGCCGGCAAAGGAGTGCTTGAGTATCCTCCACATAATCCCGCGTATGTTAGGGAGAAAGCGGAGGGAAGTCAAATAGCGACATCGGGAGGGCAATTGCCGCCACGAGCCTGACCGGCCTGTCCAAATGCTCGCATGGACAATTCAGATCTTGGTGAGATCGACGATGACCGCTACAGGGCTGCCTGCCGACAAGGCTTATTTTTCAGGTCGCAGCTTTTCCCCAAAAGGCTTATCGAGCCCGCGCTTGGCGGCGGCGAGGGCGCCACGGGTATCCTCGCCTAACTGAACCGCGGCGGCATACTCCCGGAGAGCGCTCTCACGCTCTCCCTCCAAGTCAAAGAGGCGCCCCAGGTACACGTGCGACCAGGCCTTGGTGGCACTGTCGGCATTCTTGTCCGCAATCGCCTGCTCAAAATAAGACCTGGCGTCTTCAGGATTTCGCTGCAAGCTGCATGCGACACCCAAACCGTAGAGCGCTTTCGACCGCAAATCCGCATCCGAGTCGGCAATCTGTCTAAAGATCTTCTTGGCCAACTCGTACTTTTCTTCGCTGATCAGGTCTTCCGCTTCATCCAGCTTCTTTTCATTCTCGGTCCGGGGACGCTTGGGAGGGGCCGGCGTGGGGGGGACGGTGACCAGGGGGAGGGAGGCCGCATACTTCTTCTCGGCTTCCATGTCGATGGACTCCACCATATCTCCCAACGCCTCCCGGATCCCTTGTTCCCCCTTTTCAAATTCTTGCAACTGATTATAGAAGTGTTTGATCAGAAAGAAACCCGTGGCTGCATTCCGGGTGAGCTCGTCGTCGGCTTTGGCCGTCGGCAGTTTCCGCATACGGAGCTCCGCCGCACGAATGACGCACTCGATCGCATAAAGCATGAAATCTTTCCTGAATTGGGGATCGAGGTTGGGATTCTTCGCCGCCACCTCCATCAGGGCCTGCTTGTGATAAAACCGATTGGCGTACTTCAAGCTCAGAGGATCGAGGACAAAATGGAGGAACTGATGGCGGATTTCATCCAGATTCGCTCGTGGCGCGGGACTAATGACCAGATAGTAATCCTCACCGTAATTGCGCGCCAAAGCCGCTGAGCTCGCGCCGAGCATATCAATCGCGATCGAGTAGCGGCGCCCCAGGTAGGAGGAAGACGGCAACCGGAGGTAGGCCTCGGTCTGCTGAATGGTCCGCATGATGGGAACCTGTTGCGTCTCGATATAAGATTCCAACGCCGGCTGGGTTTGTCCCCAGAGCTTCTCCAGGTGGGTCGCTTCGTAGAATTCCTTTACCAGAGGCTGGAATTCCTCGATGGGCAAGACATCGGGAGGCAGCTTATCATGGCTCCACACGAACCCCCATTTCGGAGGCTGGTCCAACACCAGCGCCAGCGACATGTACTTGGACAGCTCCGCACTGCGGTCGGTCCCCTCCTGATGCGACGCATAAAACTGTTTCAGCTTCTCACGCAGCTCGCTCGGAACGTCCTTGTCGATCGCGTCTTGTACCCGCTGACGGACCGCGTCGACGCCGGGGGAGGCTGCCGGGCCGAAGCTCAACCCCGCGGCGTGGAGTGCAGAGAGCACCGCAAACAGACGGACATCGCCGTCCAGGGTAATCATCGACTGCTGCGCCCAAAGCGGAGAAACCAGCAGCAATCCGAAACAAGCCATCCTCCCGATCAATCGAGTGGTCCGTTTAAAGGTTCGTGAAGTCATTCGAGCTTTCCATCCCCCCCAGGCATTCATTCAATATCTTGTGGCGACGATTACAATCTGAACAGCCTCGCAAATATTCCATGAAATTGCAAGCCTCGCCTCCACCCCATCTATTCCAGAAGTCGAACGCAAGGTCCGATATGGTAAGATAACCCGGGTATGCCAAACGTCTTAAAACCCACGCTGGTCCTACTCGCCCTCACCCTGCTCATCTCATGTGGAGGGAGGCAGGAGAAAAGGCTCGCCCAAAACCTTGACAACCTCCAAATCGCTAACCTGGCAGCCGAAGACCTGAAAGTCAGTTCGTTCCATCCACACGGAAAAGACGAAGCCATCCTGGTGGCCGATGTTCACACGGCTTTTCTCATGAAGAAGAATTCGCGGGGGGAATGGGAGATTCAATCTGTCCGTCTGGGCGATCGCAACTGGGAAGATGCGAAGGATTTTGCCCGGGCACTTCACCAGGTGAGGCTTGAACGCGTCAAAAGTGATTTCGAGAAAATCGCGAATGCCCTTGAAAAATATCAGGCCCAAACGAAGGCCTTGCCGGCCGTCGTAGGGATCGGCCCTCTAGTGGATCTCTTGTTCCCGACCTACCTGGCGGAAGCCGTGCGGGTCGATCCCTGGTCATCCGAATATAACTACCGCCTCAGCACCCCCACTTCCTACATCCTGATTTCCGCCGGGCCGGACCGCAAGTTCGGGACGGGCGACGACATCCGGTTCGAGCGTTGATGGGACACGGACAAACACGGACGACACAGAGACCTAACAAATGGCGTCCATGGATTTGAACCTCGTCCTCGCAAGGACCAGCCAAAATGAAAACCGGCTGGCAATGACAAGACTCTTGTCAGGCCAGCCGGAAAAACGTTCTCAATCCCCGCCAGAATCTCAAGGAAACTTCGTCACGGCATCCACGACCTGCTGATCCGGCAACAGCTTCCCTTCCACGTTTTCCCAGAGGATTTTCCCGTCTGTCCCCACTAGAAAGTAAGTCCTCTTGGCCACCACCGAATGGATGCCCGGGACGTTGACTTCCAGTTCAATGTGATAGTCCTTGATCACCTTGCGTTCCATATCACTCAGCAAGGGAAAAGGCAGACTGAGGCTTGCCTTGAATTTATCCTGGGAAAAGGGCGTATCGGTGCTGATTCCCCACACTTCGATGTTCTTGGCCTTTAACTTTTCATAGTTCTCTCTGAACCCAGAGAGCTCGGTCGTTCAACCGCCGGTGAAATCGAAAACATAGAAGGCCAAAAGGACCTTTTTCTTGCCGCGCATGTCACTCAATTTCATTGGAGCGAGTTTGGGTCCCGAGGGGAGGGTAAAGTCCGGAGCTGTGTCCCCCACCTTGGGGGGTTGCACCCCGGCACCCGCGGGAGGAGAGGTACTTTGAGCTGTCAAGGAAACTGTGCCCATGAGCAGTAGCGCCACAAAAAGGGACAGAACAAGAAACGTTTTATTCATCGCTTCCTTCCTCAAAAAATGAGATTTCGGACCGATTTCAGTTTGGGTCACCGCACTATAGCCAATCTCCCCGCAACATGCAAGAGACGAATGTGAGGCGTCCTTCTCCTTCATCCTTTGGTGGCGATGCCTTCGAGCCTTCTGAGGTTGGAGGGATCTCCCATCGCAATCAGGCAGTCGCCGGCCCCGATGCGGGTCTCCGAAGTGGGGTTGAACACCATGTTTCCATCCGCCTTCTTCATCGCCAGCACAATGACATTCATTTCCTGGCGGATTCCGGAATCCTGCAAGGTTCGATTGGAGAGAGGGCAACCCTTGCCGATGGGAATCTCTTCAATCGCCAGGTTCAACTTCTCGGCACCCATGGTCGAGGTCGCCACGTCGAGGAAATCATAGACGTTGGGTCGGAGCATCGCCTGGGCAATACGGTGGCCTGTGAAAATGTAAGGGGAAATGACCTCAGTCGCGCCGGCTCGCCGCAATTTCTCCTCGGCGTCTTCTTCGCTCGCCCGTGCGATGATGGGCAGATCCTGTCTCAGGCCGCGCGCCGTCAGGGTGACATAGACGTTGTCGGCATCGGAGGTGATGACACTGATGAGTCCCCTCGCCCGTTCGATACCGGCATCCCGCAACACCGTCTCCTTGGTTGAATCGCCGAGGATAACCAGGGCTCCTTCTTCACGCATGCGGTTTGCCTTGGCCTCGTCTCTTTCGATGACCACAAAAGGGACGGAGTGTGACCGAAACTCCTTCGCCACCCTCCGACCTACTCGCCCGGCTCCGCATATGATGAAATGATCCTTGAGCTGCTGAATTTCCTTTTCCATGCGCCTCCGTCCCAGTATTGTGTGAACTTCCAGGCTGATGAAATACTGCACCAAACTGGTCACCGTAAAACCGGCGGCCCCAATCCCGAGCACCACGATGATCACGGTGAGCAATTTGCCCGCCGGGCTGATCTCAAGAATCCCGTCGTAACCCAGCGTGGTCACGGTGATGACCGTGACATAAAAGCTGCGACCATAGCTCCAATGTTCAATGAAATGAAATCCCAGCGTCCCGATGCTGTTTACGATCAGCATCAGGAGGAGGATAAGGTAGATTCGGTATGATAACTTCAAGGTTGGATCCCGGCCTGATGAACTGCCTGATGAAAGGGATGGTAAGGGAAGGCCTCCCCTGCGTCAACCCAAAACTCGAGGCGAGGTTGCTTGCACTTCGGGGCTGTGCTATAAACGGGTTTAGGTGTCAGGTGTCAGGTGTCAGGTGTCAGAAAGTCGAAAACAGAAGTCAGAAGTCAGAGGTCGGACGTCAGAGGCCAGAAACCAGACGCCGGAAGCCGGAAACAGACGTCGGAAATCGGAGGTCGGATGTCAGAGTTGAAAAATGAAGGATTGGGACCCTAGACATTGAACTTTGAATATGCAACTGGATTCTTTGGACCTTGGACTTTGGACCTTGGACTTTGAACTTTGAACCTTGGACTTTGGACTCTTCTAAACCATGAAAGTTCAAGTTCTTTACTTTGCCTATTGTCGTGACTTGACGGGCCGCGAACGCGAGTGGCTGACCCTGGAGGACAGTGCCCGCGTTTCAGATCTGGTGGCAAAGTGTCTTTCTGAGAAACCCGCCCTTGAAGGGCTCCGACGGAATCTGCTCGTTGCGGTCAACCAGGAATATGCACAGTCCGACCAGCTTCTGGAGGACGGAGATGAGGTGGCCCTGTTTCCTCCCGTCAGCGGGGGCGCCGTCGAGGTCGAGGCCCTCCGTGATTTTTATGCCGTGACGCACTCCCCGATCGAATCTGCGCAGATCCTGCAGGCGCTCAAGCGGCCGGAAGACGGCGCGGTCGTGGTCTTTGAGGGGATGGTTCGAAATAACTCCCGCGGCAAGCGCACGCGGTATGTGGAATACCACGGTTACGAGCCCATGGCGCTCAAGAAAATTCGTGAAATCGGCGAACGCATCAAATCGATGTGGGAAATCGACGGGGTGGGCATTACCCACCGGCTGGGCCATTTGGAGATTGGGGAATCGAGTGTGCTGATTGTGATTACCTCAGCCCACCGGAAGGCCGCGTTTGATGCCTGCCACTACGCGATCGACCTCCTGAAGAAGACCGTGCCGATTTGGAAGAAAGAGTGCTTTGAGGACGGCGAAATGTGGATTGAAGGCGAGGTGCCTGTCAAGGCCTGCCGCGAGCACTGATCGGAGGGGCCGGCTTTCTTCCGCAAAATTTTCTGCCCTTCGGGGTCATCCGTCCCTTCGACTGAACCAACGCTCCCCCAATATACGGCATCCAAGGTGAATGAAAAAAGCGATGAGTGGTGGTCGCGGGCAGGGGGGGAGTCCGGCGTTTCTGCCCCAGGCGACTCTGAAGAGGTCCCCCATGGAGATAGAAAACGACGGCAATGATTAGTCCGCCTGCACCTTTCCTCCCGGCACCCGAGCCAGTAAACCGCCCGCTCGGACGCACTTCCTTTCTTGTCGTCATCCTTTCATTGTTCTGTGTCCCCGGGCTCCTTCTGAGTGCCCCCCCACAAACCGCTCCAGTAGGCGCCAGGCAGGTGCAGGAAAAGCCGTCATCTGGCCAGGAACCTCCGGCGGCTCGATTCAAGGTGGACGTCAACCTGACCGTCATTTATGCCACCGTGACCAATCCGAACGGGTGGGTGGACCGGAGTTTGACGCGTGAGGACTTCGACCTCAAGGAGAATGGCCAAAAGCAGGAGATTGCATTCTTCAGCCGCGAGTCCGAATTGCCGTTGCGGGTCGCTTTGCTGGTGGATTCAAGTCTGAGCACAGCCCGCGACTTGAAGTTTGAATCTGAAGCGGCAATTCGGTTCTTCCGGTCGGTCCTGCGGCCGCAGGATGGAGGCTCCGTCTTCGATTTCTCTTACGATGTTCACCAACTTACCAACTATACCAATGACATCGAGGCCCTATCCCGGGGAATCCGGGCCATTGCCCCGGAGACCGCCACTTCTCTTTTCGATGCCGTTTACCTGGCCTCCGGAACGCTGAAGTCACGCAAGCAGAAGAAGGTCATGGTCATTGTCTCGGACGGAGCAGACACCACCAGCCGGGTCAGTTATGCCGAGGCGCTTCGAGCCGCCAATGAAGCCGAGGCCATCATCTTTTCGATCATCATTATGCCGGTAAAGAGTGACGCGGGAAGGGCACTGGGGGGTGAGCACGCCCTGATGACGCTTTCGGAAGAGACGGGCGGGTTGTCATTTTTCCCAAACACCGTTACCGAACTGGACAGTATTTACTCCAAGATCAGCGAAGAATTGCGCACGCAATACACGCTGGGATTCTATTCCACGGTCACCGCCCCCTCAACTCAACTGCGACACATCACGCTCACCACCCGCAACCCCCGTCTCCTCGTCCGGACTCGTCGAGGGTACTTCCTCAAACCCGCCGCGTAATTTCAAGAATCCCGCAAATATTTTTCCTCGAGGAAGGTTTCGCGGCTATAATCCAGCTCTCAATCGAGACGGTTATTCAACCATGCTTCCCTATCTTGAAACGGCGTTGGATGCGGCGAGGGCGGCCGGCGATGTCCTCCTCCGTTCCTATGAAAAACCCAAGAATATCGAGTACAAGGGTGATGTCGACCTGGTCACGGAGGTCGATCGCGCCTCCGAACAACTCATCCTTGAAAAGATCCTGGGGCAGTATCCCACCCACGCCATCGTGGCCGAAGAAAGCGGCGGCCGGAAAGCCGATTCCGAATATCGATGGATCATTGATCCCTTGGATGGCACGACGAATTACGCCCACAATCTGCCTCTGTTCTCAGTCTCCATCGCCCTGGAATACCGCAAAGAGATTATCGTGGGTGTCGTCTACGACCCCGTCCGACCCGAGCTTTTCTACGCCGAGAAGGATCGTGGCGCGTACCTGAACGGCAAACCCATTTCGGTTTCCACTGTAAACGATCTGGCCCGTTCCCTGCTCGTGACCGGTTTCCCCATCCGCAAGCGGGAAGAGGCGGAAACCAATTTGCAGGTTTTTCGGGCGTTCACGATGCGCGGGCAAGGGGTGCGCCGGCTCGGAAGTGCCGCGCTCGATATCTGCTATGTCGCCTGTGGACGCTTTGAAGCGCACTGGGAGTTCCGCCTTCATGCCTGGGACACCGCCGCAGCCAGCCGGATCCTCGCAGAAGCGGGAGGACGCATTACCGATTTTGGGGGTCAACCGTTCGATCCGTTCGGAAGCGAAACCCTCGCAACCAACGGTAGAATCCATGAGTCCATGATGCAGGTCCTGGCGCCTTTTCGAGATAAATAAGAAGTCCAAAGTTCAAGGTTCAAAGTTCAAGGTTCAAAGTTCAAGGTCCAAAGTCCAAGGTCCAAAGTTCAAGGCCCAAAGTTCAAGGTCCAAAGTCCAAGGTCCAAAGCTCAAGGTCCAAAGTTCAAGGTCCAAAGTCCAAGGTCCAAAGTCCAAGGTCCAAAGTCGGCAATCTCATTGTAATTTGGCGATTCTTGTTTCTGGCTTCCGGCCTCTGGTTTCTGGCCTCTGACGTCCGACCTCCGACTTCGGACTTCCGCTCCCCATGCACTGACAACTGAGGGCTGAAGAAATGGCCGACCGAATCCTCACCCTGATCCCGGACATGTTCTTTGCAGCCAAAGTGGAAGAAACTGCGAAGCACCTGGGGATTTCTCTCGTGAAGCTCCTTTCGGAGGAATCCCTGATTACGGAAGCGCGACGAGAGGGCCCATCGATAATCATCATCGATCTCAACTTCGACGCTGCCAGATCCCCGGAAGTCATTAAGACGGTCAAGGAAGCATGCAGCCCCAACCCCGTCCGGGTGCTGGCCTTTTATTCTCACATTCAGGAAGATCTGGCCGAATCCGCCCGGCGGGCCGGCGCCTTTGCGGTGGTCCCAAGATCCTACTTCTCCAAACACCTCCCTGAAATACTCCAAGGAAATTTCTAATCCGGGATTTTTGAAGTTTATGTGGCCTCTGATTCAGTCGGAAAGATGTCCTTTGGATAAGGAAGTCAGAAACCAGAAGGCGGAGGTCGGATTGAGATATCCCGGGTCGAGACGCCCTCGCCGGACCGAGTGCCTTTATTCTGACCTCTGTACGCTGACTTCTGACTTCGGCAGCATCGTGGTCAAAGGTTGAATTTCTTCTGCTCAAATTTAACAAATCAAGATTAAGCAACTAGCCGGAAAGATACGTTTCCATGTCTCCCTCGCGACGCCGCGTTCCTAATGAAAAAGCTCGTATCCTTGAGATGATTCAAGAAGAGGTGATTCGATGCCGGCGCTGTCCGCGTCTGGTCGAGTGGCGGGAGAAGGTGGCACGGGAGAAGGTGGCGCGTTATGCGGATCAGCAGTATTGGGGGAAGCCGATCCCGAGTTTTGGGGATCCCAACGCCCGTTTATGGCTCATCGGTCTTGCCCCCGCGGCCCACGGAGGGAATCGGACCGGTCGGATGTTCACCGGGGACCGCAGCGGCGACTGGCTTTACCGCGCCCTCTATAAATTTGGATTTTCAAATCAGCCCACGTCAATCCTTCGGACCGACCAGTTGAAACTCATCAACTGTTACATCACGGCGTCGGCACGCTGCGCCCCTCCCTTGAACAAGCTGCTCCCGAAGGAACTGGAAAACTGCCGGCCCTTCCTGCGAAGGGAAATGAGTGTCCTGGGAGCAACTACTCCGGGAATGGATCGAGCCGTCGTGATTGCTTTGGGGAAAATTGCCTTCGATACCTTTTTGAAAACCTTCCGCGACCTGGGTGGAGAGCTCCCGCGTCCCCGTCCAAAGTTCTCGCATGGCGTCGAACTTCGGCTCTCCATGAAGTTGACCCTCATGGCCTCATTCCATCCGAGCCAACAGAATACCTTCACGGGCAAGCTGACCGAGCCCATGTTCGATCAAGTCTTTAAAAGGGCCCAGGAACTGGTTTTGACCTGACATTTCGCTTTTCCTCCCAACCCGACCCCTTATCCTACACCTGAGCCGTGGATTGAGGTCCCAATCGATGGCTCGTAAAAAACCTCCCGGAGCGTCCTGCGGCCAGGTGCAGCCTGTTTACCATTTACCGGTTTTCCCTTGCTCCAGGAGTTTGTTTCTGCCTAGAATGCCGCCACTGTGGAAACATTTCAACGTGCGGCCGACCTGCTGGGTCGGATCAAGAAAGAGAAACGACTGAACACGGTCGTGTTCTTTGTGACCTCCATCTGCAATGAGAAATGCCGCCATTGTTTTTACTGGGAAGAGTTGAACCGGAGGGGAGATCTCACCCTGGATCAGATCACGAAAGTCTCGCAGACCATGCCCCCGATCACCGATCTGTGGATTTCGGGGGGCGAGCCCTTCATGCGAAAGGATCTCCCCGAGATCATCGAGACCTTTTATCGAAACAACGACGTCCGCTGGGTCAATCTTCCGACCAACGGCCTTTTCAAGGACCGGGCGCACCAGTGGCTCGACCGCGTTTTGCGACGATGCCCGCAGTTGCATATCGACCTGAATGTCAGTCTGGACGGATTTCGAGAGACCCACGAACGGATCCGAGGTGTCCCCGGCTGTTACGAGAAGACGCTCGAAATGATCCGAAGTCTCCCCCCGCTCGTCGGGGAGCACCTCTCGCAGCTTCGCGTCAATGTGAACACCTGCTTGAATGGCGACAATTGCGCGGAGTTGATCGGCTTCATGAAGTTTGTGTTCGAAGAACTCCCGGTGGACGGACAATATCTTCAACTCATCCGTGGAAATCCGATGGATCCGGAAATGAAGGCCATCCCGCTTCAGGCCCTCCGGGAAATTTATGACTTTGCCCGGGTATTGTATGAGAAATACTCGGAGCGGATGTTCAGTCATCTGGGCGGTCTTTCGAAGGGATTAGCCCAGACCGCTTATGTGGGCACGCTGGCGCTTCACAACAAAATCCAATATGCCAACTACCTCGAGTCCACCCGATGGCCCATGGCGTGTACTGCGGGCGAAACATTCTGCGTTATTGATTATAACGGAGACGTCCGCGCCTGCGAGCTCCGCGGCAAGTTAGCCAACCTACGCGATTACGACTATGATTTTTCGAAGTTCTGGTCCGACCTGAGTCGGCAAAAGGAGCTGAATCAGATCGTGTGCGATCAGTGCTGGTGCACCCACGTCTGCAATATTCACGATTCCCTCCGATATGCGCCCAAGGTCCTTCTCTATGACATCCCCACCACGTTCATTGAGACCCACCCGGGCGCGGCAGCCCACAAACACTTCCAGTAGTCGGACGCCTGCCCAAATTCAGGAGATGAACAGGAGCGAGAAGAGAGATGGACAGTCTCCTGCCCAACCTTATTCATCCCACGAAAGACCAGGATTCTCTATTAAAGACGGATTCCCAACAATCTAGAAAAGAATTTTGCGGGAAGAAAATCGTTTGTGGAGAAATGAATCGAGCCCCCAGCTTCGGCCGGCATGCGCTGAGCAAAAGATCATAAAGAGCAGGGCGGGACAGAAGTGTTCCAGGTTGACGCCGAAATATCTCCACAGCGGCCAATGAGGTTGATAGCCCGTGGAGAAGGCCAAGGCCATCATGTAAACGAACCCAATCATCGATGCCAGACCAACGCATGCCCCCAACACGAGGGAAAGACCGATCAAGGTCTCACCGACCCCTACAAAGTAACCGAAGAAGCTGGCATGGGGGAGCACCAGGATCTTAAGGACCGGTCTGAAGAACGGGTAGGCGGAGTCATTGATGAAGGTATGGAGGTATTGCTGCAAGCCGCCATGCGCAAAAGCCGGCGTGGCCAGCTTATACTGGCCAAAGAACAAGAAAAACGCTCCAAGGATGACTCGACAAAGCGCCAGAGTTTTCCGACCCGCCCCTCGCTCCATACACGCTCCCCTCTTCAAATCTGTGCTGCCTTGAATCCGGCACCCGGTGACCTTCCACCCCCCCGGAGACCAGCCGGGTTTCTCACTGAAGACTACGCATAAACTGGCCACGATTCAAGATCTATTGGGGCGGCGTGGTCATCCCCCAATTTCGATCGCGAGGGCTTTACAACCTCACGGGGCACAGCTAGAATGATTTGCTCAAGAAACGCTTATGACCTCGACCTTGTTTGACGTGGGCATTATTGGCGCTGGACCTGCGGGCCTCGCCTGCGGCATCGAAGCCAAGAAATCAGGACTCAGTCACATCATCTTTGACAAGGGTTGCGTCGTCAATGCCCTCGCCCATTTTCCGGTCAACATGATGTTTTTTACGACCCCCGAACTGCTCGAAATCGGGGATTTGCCGCTGGTATCCTCGCATGAAAAGCCCTCCCGGCTGGAAGGTCTGAAGTACTACCGGCGCGCCGTGGAGACCTACCACCTCAACGTGCATCAATATGAAAGAGTAGAGGGAGTGTCGGGGAGCGATGGAGACTTTAGTATTCACACCCGGGAACGGCTGGGTCATAGCAGCATGTACAAGGCCCGCAAAATGATCGTGGCAACAGGTTACTACGACAATCCGAACCGGCTGGGGATCCCCGGCGAAGACCTCCCCAAGGTGTCGCACTATTACACGGAAGCCCACCCCTTCTTCAACCAGGAGGTGGCCGTGATCGGAGGCCGCAACTCCGCGGTTGAGGCGGCCCTGGATTTGTTTCGAAATGGCTCCCATGTGACCCTGATTTACCGCGGCGCAGGGTTCAGCAGCTCAGTCAAGTACTGGATCAAACCCGACATCGAAAACCGCGTGAAGCGGGGTGAGGTCAAGACCCATTTTAATACTCAGGTGATCGCCATCAAGCCGGACGCTGTCGTCGTCGAGAATTCCAATGGGCGAGAAGAGCTCCCAAACGATTTCGTGTTTGCCCTGACGGGCTATCGGCCGGACGAATCCTTCCTGCGGTCTCTGGGGATTGAACTGAACCCCCTCGATTTGAAACCCACGATCGATCCGAACACATTTGAAACGAATGTCCCCGGCATCCACATGGCGGGAGCGAATGTCGCGGGACTCAAGAACAATGAAATCTTCATCGAAAACGGACGGTTTCACGGAAAAATGATCCTCCAATCCATCGCCCGTTCACTGCGAGGCTGATCGATGACATTACAGGAACGCATTCAAAAAGACATTCAGGACGCCATGCGCGCAAAGGATTCTCTGCGGCTGGATGCCCTGCGCATGATGAAGTCGGCCGTCAAGAACAAAGAGGTCGAAAAAATAAAGCCCCTCGACGAGAATGAATGTCTCCAAGTGTTCGCCACGCTGATCAAGCAACGCAAAGACTCCATCGAGCAGTTTACCAAGGGTGGACGGCTGGATCTGGCCGCCAAAGAGGCCGCCGAAATTAAAGTCATCGAGGAGTACATGCCCGCCGCGGCGACCGCGGAGGAGGTGGAGAAGGCAGTGGCAGAAGCGATCGCGGAAACGGGTGCTTCTTCCATCAAAGACATGGGTGGAGTGATGAAAGCGGCGATGGCGAAATTCACGGGTAAACCCGTGGACGGAAAAGTGGTAAGCGAGCTGGTGCGCCGGAGATTGAGTTCCTGAAGACGACTAAAGTCGTCACTACACCCCTCATCGCCACATCCTCCCCCGTAGTAACGACTTCAGTCGTTACCTTTCTTCCATCCCGACTCACGGGTTCTCCCAACTTCGAGGAACGACTGAAGTCTCCACTACACCCCTCATCGCTACCTCCTCCCTCGTAGTAACGACTTCAGTCGTTACCTTTCTTCCATCCCGATTCACGGGTGCTCCCAACTTCGAGGAACGACTGAAGTCTCCACTACAC